>CAMJIC010000133.1 GCA_946405675.1 uncultured Clostridia bacterium | reverse complement strand
TTGCGGCGGATTCCAGGAAGCTTTTCAAGATTGGTGTATCTTTCGATTCCTCATCTCGCAAGCTCGTTGATTGGGCAGTGTCGGGATAACGAAATATGAACTGTTCTATCCTTTCCTGCTGGTGAAATGATCAGCAAAAGAATGTTTGCATGGAACCATATGGTTCATATGATTCCATGCTATGGCCAAGTTGGAGGATCAGATTATGAAGAAAAACAGGTTACATGCATTTTACGAAGGACATGGGATGCTGAGACCCTGGAAATGCGTGACTGCCTTTTTGTCCGCAGCGGTTCTGGCCGGATCTGGTCTCGCGGGAGGCTTTTCAGCCATCGCCGGGGCGGAAGAAATGCCTCTTGTGCAGAAAGAGACTCCTGAAACGGATTTTAGCCATCTGGCGGATGCCCTGCTCCAGGCCGGAAATTATGCGAAGGGAGAGGCGGTCGTTGTCGTGAACCAGGCGGCTATGGATCTCCTTCCAGGGGATTGCGTACTGCTGGCCAAGGCCGGGCGCAGGGACATCGTTCAGGCGCTGGAGAGGAAAGAAGGCGGCGGACAGGATTATTCCTCGATCGTCAGCGGGCGGCTGAAGGATGTGGAGAACAGGTTCCAGGATTCCTTTCAGATCTTCCTGGTCAGAGACGGGGAGATGACAACAGGGGATCTTCTGGAGCAGCTGTATGAGATCCCTGGCGTGATCATGGCGGAGCCGAACTATTTTGCCGGGAAAAACGAAACGGACGGGCAAAACGGCAATGATGGAGAAAAAGGCAGTGACGGGGAATATGGAAAAGAGCAGGGGAGCGTATCCGATGACCCCCAAAGGCAGCAAGGCGGTGGGAATGCATCTGCAGCCATTGGGGAATCCCAGGGGGATCTTACGCCGTTCCAATGGTATATGACAGGAGACAGCGGTTCCGTTTTCTCCACTCCGGCAGCGCCGGATCATGCGGGATACGGGCTGAATGTGCCCGGCTGGAACGGGGAGGAGGAGAACGCTTCCGGAACGATCTGTATCATGGACACCGGGGTGGATACGACCCATCCGGATCTGGAAGAGGTGTTCTACACATTTTCACCCGAGCAGCAGGAAAAATATAACTGCGGGCCCCACGGGGTCAATGTCAATACAAGAACCTCTTTGTTTGGAGAACCCTTTGATGATGAGGAGGAATACCGGAAGGATGTCTCAGACCATTACTTCCATGGGACGCATCTCGCCGGGATCATTGGAGCCTCCTGGGATCAGGAGGGCATCTCCGGGATCGCGAAGGGCGCGAAGCTGCTGGCGGTCCGGGTGAATGACAATGACGGGATGGGACAGGGATCTTCCGATGTGCTGAAGGGCTTTGAGTGGCTGTGCACCGTGGCAAAGGAAGTGAACCTGAAGGCGGTCAACGTCTCCCTTGGTTCCATGCAGCCTCAGCTGATCCATACCGTAATGGCGAACAGGCTTGGGGCGCTTGGCGTCAATACGGTATATGCGTCAGGCAACGCATCCACCGATCTTGACCAGACGATCGATATGGGCGGGCAGAACAACAGCCCTTATGTCATTGTGGTCAACGCGGCGGATATGGATGGAAAAAAGCCCATGTTCTCCTGCTACGGGCAGATGTCAACAGATGTGTTTGCTCCCGGCACGCAGATCCTCTCCACGGTACCGGAGATGGTAGAGAAGAGGACTTCCGAGGGGGAACTGCGGGACACAGAAAGCAGGAGGCGTTTTTTCCCGGAGGCGGCGAAGAGGGAATACCTGGCAAATGGCAGCATTGAGCGTTTTGACCAGCCAGCTGCCTGCGTGCGGTTCTTTGACCGATGTCCAGTGAAAGGCATAGACGAAGATCTTCCGGAGGGAGAAGCCAGGCAGATCGGGAGCATTTCGTCAAAGGCAGGATTTGATGACAGCTTCTGTTATGCTGTGCCATTAGATCAGCTTCCTTCCCGGGAGACAGAGCAGGATCCTGTATGGATGCCTGGCCTGTATGTGGCCGGGCAGACGATGTGGATCGCCCTCCCTGCGGGGGAGGACGGAAGTGCGTCCCAGGCGGTCGTGAGAGCAGCCTTGAGTGATAAGAACCATATTACTGCAGGGCTGACCGGTGTTCTGTGCGCCAGGAAGGAAGCGGACGGAACCATCACACCGGTACCGGTTGACATGCGTTATGACAGTGCGCTGTCATCCATCGAGGGGATCAGTCAGGAGCTTGGAACGGGGCTCGGGAAGGCAATGACGGCATCCCTTTCTGCACAGCAGTGGGCGGATCTGAGCGTTGACCTTGACCGGTTCGTCAATGAAGCGGCGTATTACCACAGCACATTTGAGGCAGAAGGCGGCAATGGATCAGATGGGGAAATGGATGCTTCAGGCATGGACAGCGAGTGTGCTGCCCAGACTGAGGCAGACGACGGTGCTTTGCAGACGGAAGCTGAGATGGAAAGCGATCTGTCCCATCCTGCGGATCCGGGAGTGATCGACGGGCTCTATGCGTGGGAGGACGGCGGACAGAAATACATTCTGCTGGAGTTCGGGATCGCAAAGACGGAGATGGAGCCGCTGCAGTCTGAAAAGGGATCGACGGAGCTGTACTTTGACAACATTGCGGCCGGCAGTGCGAAGGCTTATTCGGGCGCTTATGAGACCATGTGCGGCACGTCGATGGCAGCGCCCTGCGTGACCGGCAGCCTTGCCGTCATTGCGAAGGATGAACCCGCCTCGGCTGACATGACGACGGAGGAGCTGGAGCAGGCCGCCATCGAGCGGAAGGCAAAGCTTCTTGCGGCGGTTGATTATGATGAAGACCTGTCGCAGCTTTGCAGCACGGGCGGACGGCTGAACCTGCACGGGCAGTCGGAATTCATAAAGAAGGCGCCGATCATAACGGATGCATTGATGGATGGCAGTATGCTGACAGTCTGCGGCTATTTCTTTGGCGATTCCGGAGACCTGTATATTGACGGAAAAAAGACTGAGGCACTGGAATGGAGCGATGGGAAGATCACAGCAGATCCCGGCCATCTTTCAAACGGCATGCATGAGGTCAGGATCGTCAATGAGGATGAGGCTGTTTTCCGCCGCCTGTTTGCTTCATCCATGGAGCCCAATGGCCGCAGGCTTTATGAGAAGAGCTGGCCGCTTCCCCTTGCGGATGAAAGATTCATGGAAGACCGGGCGGACGGATTCCTTGGAATGGCGGTGACGGACGGTTCCCTTTATGTGATGGCTGTCTATGGGCTGGAACGGGCACAGGCGCTGTGGCGTCTTGACCTGGCTGAAAAAAAGTGGTCACGCTGCGCGGACCTGCCGGATGCCATCCATGGACGGACCATGGAAAACAGCGGCTTTGCCATTTCCAAAGGGAAGCTGTATTGCTATAGCTGCAGGGAGGGCCTGGAACCGGCATCTTCACCTGCAATCTGTGCCTACGATCCCGCTTCTGATTCGTGGGAAGAGATTCCGATGGAGAAGCTTTGCAGGAGCGCGCAGCTGTTCGCGATTGAGGATGAGCTGTTTCTGGTGACAGATATCCGCATGGAAGAGGAGGATGAAGCAGGAGAACCCGGAACTGAAGCAGAAGAGGCGGAGAATGCCGGAACCGAGGCAGAAGAAGCGGAGTGCTCCGGGACCGGGGCGGAAGAAGCAGAGGATGCCGGGACTGAGGCAGAAGAAGCGAAGGGCTCCGGGACTGAGACAGAGGAAACAGAAGAAGATACGGAAGAATATGCCCGTACCGGGGAAGGCTTGGGGCAGTATCCCTTCCCATGCTTCTACAGGGTCGATCTGGATAACAAAACCGTAGTGCCGGTTGACGGTAATCTCCCGGAGGGATTAACCATCTACAGCACCCAGACTGCGGCCAGTGCCCATGCCGTGTATCTTCTGGGAAGCACTTATGATGAAAATTATGATGAAATCTTTGTGCTTCTGAAGATGACCTGGGACAGCGGCCAGGAGGAATTTGTCCAGGAAGACCTGTCACAGGGGCTGCCTGCCCTTGATTATCTTGATCTGTTGAAAGCGTCGATGGCAGGCTTTGACAATGGAATTGCCCTGATCTGCACCGATGCCTCCGGACAGGATACATTTATTCTGGAGGATGATGAAATACGGTTCCGGGCACTGGAACAGGTATCCTGCTACAACAAGGCATTCCAGCCTATCGCCGCGTGCGGTGACGGATGGCTGTACGTGCTGGCGATGAATGCAACAGAGCCTGAGGTTGTGTATCTGCGGTCCACCCGGTTCGGAGTGGATGAGTGAATCGGTTTCAGCGGGATAAAATCTGATTCCATGGTTACAGCCTGGGATTCGGCTGCACAGGGAACAACATAAACATGGGGGACGTAATAGAATGAATCGGATGAATCGATTGAAGAGTGCACTGCTGATTTCTGCTTTTGTGGTCATTGCCATCCTATCCGGCGCCTTTACGGTCGTTTCACATGCCGCAAATGCAGTGGCTGACTCCTTCCCCGCCGGAAACCCGGAGGAGGTTGCTGCTGTGATTCTGCATACCAATGACGTGCATGTGGGGTTTGAGGACAATATCGGCTATGATGGCCTTGCCCTGTATCAGAAGGAGCTGGAGGCTGTGTATGACCATGTCCTGCTCATTGATGCAGGAGATGCCATACAGGGGGGCTCCATCGGCGTTATCTCCAAAGGCGCTCAGATCGTCAGGATGATGAATCATCTGGGGTATGACCTGGCCGTGCCGGGGAATCATGAGTTTGACTTTGGATTTGAAGCACTGGCTCAGTGCGCGGAATCGCTTCAATGCGGATATGTCTGTGCCAATTTCTGCACGGCGGACGGCAAACCTGTGTTTGAGCCCTGGCGCATACTCGATGCCGGGGAGATCAGGATCGGGCTGATCGGAGCCGTCACGCCGGATACCTTCACGAAAACCAAAATCAGTGAAATCGTGGATGAGGAGGGCAGGCCGGTATTGGACTTTCTGGCTGACCATACCGGAGAGAGGCTGAGTGAGGCGCTCCAGAAGTACATCGACGAAGTACGGGACAATGGCGCCGACTATGTGATCCTGGTTTCCCATCTGGGCAACAATGATACCATCACGGAGCAGTTCCGCAGTGAAGCCATCCTGGAGAAGCTGACGGGGCTGGACGCGGTCATCGATGGGCATTCCCATGAAATCTATAATCGAACCGCGGCGGACAAGGAGGGCAGGCAGGTTCCCTTCGCGCAGGCCGGTACGAAGATGCAGGCTTTCGGACAGCTGACGATCTACAAGGATGGACATATGGAAGAAAAGCTGATCGACAGCGTTCCGAAGCCCGAAGATATTCCCTTTGAGACAGTCATGCGCAAAGGAATTGAACGCTATGTGGATCCGGACATGAAGTCATTTATGGATGACATCGTCGCTTCCTATGCCGATGTCATGGAACGCAGGATCGGCGATCTGTCCTATGACATGATCGTTCGTGACGAGAATGGGTATGACGTGAGCAGGGTAGCGGAAAACCCGCTGTGCGACCTTGTGGCGGATGCTTTCCGGGCCATCGGCGGCACACAGGTCGCCCTGCTGAACGCCGGATCTGTACGCAACAACCTGGAAGCCGGCACTGTCACATATCAGGACGTGATGGATGTATTGCCTTATTCCAGCGATATGATGACGGCAAAGGTTACAGGCCAGATGCTCCTGGATGCCCTTGAATATGGCGTGTCAAAGCTGCCTGCGGTATCTGCTGTTTTTCCCCAGGTTTCCGGCATGCAGTTTTGCGTCAACAAGGACATAGAGAGCAGTGTCCGGGTGGACGGCAATAATCAGTTTGTCTCAGTAGACGGAGAATACCGGGTTTCCGACGTTAAGATCGGCGGAAAGGAGCTTGACCCGAAGGCGGAATATACCGTGACAGGCACCAGCTATCTCCTGAATGGCGGTGACGGTTATTCGATGTTCAAGGAAGCAGTGGTCCTGAGCATGGCCGCCGTCTCGGATAATGAAGTATTAATCCAATACATAGAGGAGAATCTGGGAGGCGTTATACCTGAGGATTACAGGGAACCCCAAAACCGGATTCTTTGGAAACCATAACGCAGCGGTTCAAAGCAGGTTCTGAACCGCTCCGCAATGACGACAATTATTATTTTGAGAGAAGAGGCTGTTCCCATCGCGGCAGAGAACTGCAATGGGGACAGCCTTAAGATCTGTTACAGAATAACTTGTGCATCTGACTTGTCCAAACGCTCATCTGCTGCGTTGGAAAGCCTCGCCGTACATGATGGCATCAGGACTCCGTCACCGGCTAAAGCCGGTGCCACCTCATGCCGAATCCCCGCTACGGCTGCGTTTTCCTCCTTGCATATGAACGTTTGTCCTGCGTCATATGTACAAGTTATTTCTGAACAGCTCCTTACAAATCACACACCTTCCGGCGGGTCGTTACAAGTCACACCTTGGCCAGCGGAGTCTTTGGCGGAACCTCTTGTGTACTTCCCCAAAACCCTCTATACTGAAGTTGTTTAACAGAGAGAACATAATGGGGTAAGTGTCATGCGCAATATAATAGCACTGATGGTTGCGGCGGTGGCCGTGGCTTTGATTATCTGTGCCGGTATATCAAGGCGTTCAGAAAAGGAAATCGCGCCGAAAGTAACATGCTTCCTGTATGCACTGCTGCCTCCCGTCATCGGGAACCTATTAATCATTGTCGGGCAGGTGGAATGGCTGTCCGCGATCGGAAGGTATCTGTATGCCTGCGGGATTGATATCACCATGTATTGCCTGCTGGACTTTACATTGGAGTACTGCGGGCTGACATGGAAGAAGAACTGGCATCGGATCACAGTTTTGGGCGTAGTTCTTGATATCGTCCAGCTTTTATGTAATCCGTTCTTCGGGCACGCCTTTTCCCTCCGTATGGAAACCGCATACGGGGCA
>CAMJIC010000132.1 GCA_946405675.1 uncultured Clostridia bacterium | reverse complement strand
ATTATTCTTTCTCGGAGAATGTACCCTATAGTTCTGCCTTTTGCCAGCAGAGGGCAAGAGCTATAGCACGACATATGGCCGTCACACGGCAGGAAAAAAGCGGGCATAAAGGTAAGCATGATTATAAAAAAAATTTCGCCACCGCTGCTTGTATTTGCAAAGCATTTCTGAAAGCAAATGATGACGAAATTAATCCATGCAGGCTTATCGGACGTTTTCTAATCCCTATTAGACCTGGCCGCTTTTACGGTTGCGCTTGATGATGCCCGAGATTCTTCTGGATCCTTTCCTTCAGCTCTGCCACTGCCTTGTTGGTAAATGAGATGACCAGGATCTCTCCCGGGGAGATGTGCATCCGCTCTGTCAGGTACCGTACCTTCGCGGCAACGGCGGTGGTCTTTCCAGCTCCGGCTCCGGCGATGACCAGACAGTAGTCCTCGTCATTGATGACCATGCGCCGCTGATCATCATCCAGCCGGATGGCCGGATCGATGGGATCCAGGATATGGTCAAGATAATCTTTCTCCGATTCCAGGGTCTGCTCCACATACTGCCGGTTTCTTGCCCTGGCGATGGCATAGATGCGGTCAAAGAAGGATAACGTAGAAACGGCTTTCTCATACCGGATTCCGTATTTTCTGCAGCAGGTTTTCAAAAGCCCTGATTCGGAGAGGGTATGAAAATGCGCCAGCGCATCCTGGCTGCCTTGAAGAAGATTGCTCAGGTCGCTTCTTGAGAGGAACCGTTTTTCCGCAAACAAAGAAGCCGCCGTTTTCCGGATAGAAGCAAGCGTTTTCCAATCCTCCGGAACCTGCGGGATCTGTGCGTGTCTTTGAGGAAGGAGCGCACGCAGGTATGCAGCTGAACGGGTGAAAAATGAATTCATGATCCTATTATAGTCTGAAGCGGACATTTTTTCACGGAAAAGCTTTTCTATGTGAAATCGCTTTTGGGGTGGTTACGAGTCAGTCCCACAGGTTCGCTGGAACAGGTATGACTTGTAACGATTGAAAAGGCATGACCGGGAGAGCTGGTTCTTTTCAGGTGTTTTTTTTCAGGAAATGCGATAAGATAGATTTGGTCAGCATTTCACTGGAAACAGGAAAAGGAGGGATATGACGTATGAGAAAAGCGGAGCTTGATCATTGCGGAAGACACAATGGGCACAGGGGCATCAGGCACCACCTTACGCGCATGGCATGCGCTGCCGCTGTCATGGCTTTGGGGATGACGCTGAGCGGATATGGCGCTGAGACGGAGGCGGAGCTTCCGGAGAAAGACATCGTGATCATGGTGACCAGTGATGTGCATTGCGGCGTAGAGCAAAACTTCGGGTATGTGGGCCTGAAGCAGATCCAGAATACGTTTGAGGAAGATGGGGCTGATACGCTGTTGGTGGATGACGGAGACTTCTCCCAAGGAGAAGTGATCGGGATGACAACCAAAGGAGAAGCGGTCATCGATCTGATGAACGAAGTGGGATATGATGTGGTCATCCCCGGCAATCATGACTTTGACTATGGGATGGATCAGTTCAATCAGAATGTGGAAGAGGCTGAGTTTCCTTTTATCAGCTGCAATTTCCGCAAGGAAGGGAAGCTGGTGCTCGATCCGTGGATGATCTGTGAAGCAGGCGGAAAGAAGATCGGCTTTGTCGGCGTTACGACACCGACCACGGTGATCACTTCCACTCCAAAGTATTTCCAGGATGAGAACGGAAACTATATTTATGATTTTATGGAGCGTGATACGACCGGAGAAGAGCTCTTCACGGCTGTGCAGAATGCCGTGGATGATGTCAGGAAGAATGGCGCGGACTATGTATTTATCATGGCTCACCTTGGAAATGAGGAAAGGTGTGCGCCATGGACATATGCGAATCTCATTTCCCACATCTCAGGGATTGATGGCTTCTTTGACGGACACAGCCATGATACGGATGAGGTAACCATGAAGGATAAGGACGGCAAGGAAGTATTCCGGATGGCTGTTGGCACGAAACTGAACTGCATCGGATGCGTGCGGATCAGCGCTGAGGACGGAAGTATATCCCATGATGTGTATTCCTGGGGGAACAAGGTCTCCATGCCGGAGCTTGTCGGAATCGAAAATGAGCTTACGGACCCGATCGAAACGAAGATGGAAGAGCTGAAGGAGGAACTGGGCGAAGCGATCGCGATAACTCCTTATGACCTGCTGATCGATGATCCCACAGCTGTGGATGGAAGAGGAATGCCGATCCGCATCGTACGGATTGCGGAGACCAATCTCGGAGATCTGTGTACGGATGCGATCAGGTTTACCACAGGTGCAGAGGTTGCCCTGTCCAATGGCGGAGCGATCCGCAAGAGTATCCCGGCCGGAAGTATCAGCTACATGGATGTGCTGGATGTATATCCCTTCGGCAATCAGATATCCGTCATTGAAGTGACCGGACAGCAGCTTCTGGACGCGCTTGAATGGGGAGCCAGGATGGTTCCGACTGAGAATGGATGTTTCTTGCAGGTCTCCGGCCTGAGCTATGAGATCCATACCTATGTGGAGAGCAGCTGTACGAGCGATGAGTATGGAGCATTTACCGGCGTGTCCGGAGAGTACCGCGTCAGGAATGTGAAGGTAGGAGATGAGCCGCTTGATCTGAAAAAGACCTATACCGTTGCCTGCATCAATTATATCCTGTTTGAGCACGGTGATGGCTATACGATGTTTGATGGCTGCAAGGTTGTGAAGAAGGATTTCATGCTTGACAACGAGCTTATGTCGTCCTATCTGAAGGATAATCTGGAAGGGGTTGTCCCGGAGCAGTATGCGGATCCCTACGGTGAAGGCAGGATCGTAGCGGTGGAAAAGCCGGAGAAGCCTTGAATCTCAAACGTATAACGCGTAACTGTTGTGACAAGTCACGCTCCTGCCAGCGGGCACACCTGCAGGCCAGCCCGCTGGCAGGGTGTGACTTGTTATGAAGGATCTGTTCAGGACAGGTTCAGGACGGTTACTAAAACACTTGATACTGTTGGGAGGGTGAAAATGGTAAAAAAAGCATTATTGGCAGCTCTTTTTGTGTCTGCCGCGGTATCTTTGTCCGTTCAGGCTTTTGGGGCGGAAAACAGTGTGCAGCACAGGCCGGAGGATGATTCTGATGTGATGATGCCGCGCCTTGCATATGTCCTGACCGGGTCCGTGGAGGTGAGCGGGAGGCAGGGCGTCTGTGCGGAAAACGGTTATTACTGGGTGAGCGGTTCTGCCACATTGGCAAAGTATGATAAAGAGTGGAACCTGCTTTCGCAAAATGATTCCCCCTTCGAGGGCTACGAAATGGAAGTCAATCATATTGCGGATATTGATGTATATGAGAACGAATTATACATCGGCGCAGAGTATTTTATGGATGGCGTTGGAAAGAATATTCAGATCGCAGTCTACGATGGAGATACGCTGGAGCTGAAACGTACATTTCCCTTTGCGGAGGAGAGCGGACAGCTTGAGTGCTCCGGGATCGCGGTGGATCCGGATACAAAATCTGTATGGATGTGTTCCTGGGTCGGGGAAGAAAGCGGCCGCTACCTGTACCGATATGATCTGGAAACCGGGGAGTATCTTGGAAAGGTACATCTGCAGATGCCTCCGCAATGGCTGCAGGGGATCGCGTACCATGATGGATATCTGTACATGACGGCAGATGACGGAAACGCGGATGAAAATGAACCGGATCATCTGTACAGGACAAAGATCATGGAGGATTCCACGTACTGCACTGTTACTCTGGAGAGAACCTTTGACGATGTGACAAAGCAGGGGGAGATCGAAGGCCTGACATTTGATGAAGAAACAAACAGCCTGCTTCTTCTGTATAACAGAGGCGCAAGGATCATTCTGGGCATGCCGAGAGGTTTTTATGATGGCTATGACAGGGAGATTTCTGAAGTTTTCACATACAGTATAACGGCAAGGTGAGAAGGCTTTTCCAGTTGATTTCTCAGGACCACCCGAAGCATTTGCTGCTGCGGGGATATGAAAGTGTAAATGAAGTGGCATCGGGCGATTCAGGATGCGAAGCATCGCCCGATGCGTAACTGTTCAGAACATGTTCTGAACAGTTACAAAGACTGTTGAAAAAGCGTAAGTGTTCAGAACAGGTCTGAATACTTACGCTAAGACTATTTAAGGCAAGATATCGGGCGATGTAACCGAACCTTGACCTTGTGGACTCGGAGAGAAAGACAAGCAGGATCATAAGTTATTTTTGAACAGATTCTGACTATGCTCGGGATGTCAAGGATGAAAATGGAAAAGAAAACCACACCAATGACACTGAAGAAGGTGTCTTTTGCGAGACTCTCTTTCCAGGCGCTGCCTGAGATTTGGACATATCAGCTGCTGGCCGGACTTCTCATGATCATTCCGGTGGCTGCTCTGCGCAGGGCAACCGTCTGGATCGCCGGAGTCGGCGGTGAAGCGGTAACAACGGCGAATCTCAGGCAATTCCTTCTGAGCTGGCGTTTTCCTGTCATCCTCTTTCTGGAGATTCTGCTTGTGATCATCTATTTTGTGTTCGAGCTTGTGGCGCAAATCTATCTTACGGATTGCATTCTGACGGGCCGGCGCTTAAGCACCTTTGGATGCGTGAAGGCCGGATTTGCGTCAGTGAGAAGATTTATGAATCCGGACGGGATCGGCATCCTTGCTTTTATTCTGTTTGGCGTGCCGGTCTGCGGCGTAGGGCTGTCGCTCAGTATTGCAAGATCCTACATCCCGAATTTCATTATGGCGGCCATGATGAACCAGCCGGTTCTGGCGGTTCTTTTCATGGTGCTGATTGTGTTCCTTGTGTGGACGGCATACCGCTGGATCTTCGTGCTTCATGGCGTTCTTCTGGATGGGATGACGCCGAAGGAGGCGAAGAAGCAGTCTTCGAGGATCGTGAAGGTGAACCGGGTTGATTTTCTCAGGGAGCTGATCCTGACGGGACTGGTGACCCTTGTGATCTGGGCAGGCAGCGGCATGCTTCTGAGGCAGCTCCCGGGACTTCTGGCCGGAAAAATGGGAGAGGGGCTGCCTGCAAAGGAGTGGATCGACGCGGCATCGATGATCCGGGACGGGGCGGAATTCTCCGGGACGCAGCTGCAGGTGATCGGGTATCGGATACTTGCGGTATTCGCGGTTTTGATGGAGAAGTATCTGTCCTCGATCGTAATGCTGCTGTGCGGCGCGTATTTTATGCTCCGTTTGAACCGGTGGTATCTGGAGTATACGGCAGGAGAGGATAAGGTGTGGCCGGAGCGGCCGAAGAAGTCCAGATATATCTGGAAGGTCATATTGATTCTCCTGGTATTTCTCTTCTTTGCCTTCGCGTCGGTCCTGCTGGGCATCGAATTTGAGCGGGTGTTTTTCCGTGAGGAGCCCGTGAAGATCGTTGCGCACAGAGCAGGGGGCAGCATGGCTTCCGAGAATTCCCTGGAGGGGATAAAAAAAGCGATCGGGCAGGGGTGTTACGCCAGTGAGATCGATATTCAACGGACAAAGGATGGGCATTATATCATCAACCATGATAATGACTTCAAGCGGCTGGCCGGCGTAGACAAGGCGTCTCAGGACATGACCCTGGAGGAGATCCGGAAGCTTCGGATCAAGGATACCACCGGAAGCGGACAGGAGGTACCGGTGGCTGAATTTGAGGAGATGCTGGATGTGTGTAAGGGCCGGATCAAACTATACGTGGAGCTGAAGGGCAAGACTGCGGATCGGCAGATGGTGGATGACGCTGTCCGGATCATCAGGGAGCATGACTGTGTGGAAGACACTGCGCTGATCTCGCTAAAGTATGATCTGATCAAATATGCGGAGACCACATATCCGGAGTTCGAGACCGGTACGCTGTTCTTTGCCAGTCTCGGTGATGTGTCATCGCTCAAATGCGACCTGCTGATCATGGAGGAGGGCAATGCGGATGAGGAGAATATCCGGATGATCCATGACGCACAGAAGACGGCTGTCGTGTGGACCGTGAATTCGGAGGAGAATATGCATGATTTCCTGGATTCTGAGGTCGATGCAATCATCACGGATGAGGTGGTCATGGCCAGGGAGGTACAGGCCAGGCTCGATGACAGGACGATCCTGGAGCTGCTGGAGGATAAGATCACAATATAAACTGTCAAAAGGCGCGGCATGGCCGCGCCTTCGCTGTATCTTAACGAATCTTCAGTGTAAAGGTGACCTTCGACGTAAAGTTGTAGTAAAGATAAACAGTCTGCCCGGCCTGGAGTCTGATCTTACCGGTTCTGGTCTTCAGATAGCGGGAAACGATGTTGCCATATGAGGTGTTTTTCGTTGCATGATACATCGTTTTGTTGCTTCCGCCTTTGGTAGCAACATTCAGCATCGTAATGCTCGATGCACTGTACTGGGACAGCCCCATCACATAGCTGTGTCCGCAGGCATATCTGCCGGCCCTGACATTTGTTACGGTGAAGCTGTATGTCTTTGTCGCCGGCGCAGTGAATTGAAGATATCCGGAACCGGGGCACTTTACCGTAAAGGTTCCTTTCCTGACAGCCTTCGCGGTCGAAGCTGCTGATGCTGCAGATGTCGTGAAGGGTGCTTTCCTGATACTGATCGTCTTGCCCTTTCCTTTCGCGAAAGAAGTACCAGCACTCAGGCACAGAAATGCCATGAATATGCCAAGGAAAAGGAATGTCTTTCTTGTGTGTTTTTTCATACTCGATCCTCCCGTTGATAAGATGTAAGATGAAGAGACGTTTGAACTCCGACAGTTCAGAGGATTGGTTTACAGTCCGCTGAATTGTCATGTTTATCATACCATGATGCCCGCATCTTCACAACTTTGCGGTTGTTTTTGCTTAGTGGTATCACAGTTGCGGGTTACAAGTCACACCCCCGCCAGCGTAACTGCCCACTTCCCGGCTGGTCAGGCT
>CAMJIC010000131.1 GCA_946405675.1 uncultured Clostridia bacterium | reverse complement strand
CAACTGTCTATCGTCTCTTCGAAGACGAATTTCTCCACTTACCCAAAGAAAGGAACCGCGAAAGCGGTTCCTTTCGACGTTCAGGAGAAAGAGGGGATTATGAAAAAAACACTTGTGATCGGATCTGCAGTCTGCGATATTGTGATCCCGCTGGATCATCTGCCGTCCAGAAGCGAGGATATTAACTTGTATCATCAGGAGATGTCACTGGGCGGATGCGCGTTTAACGTATGTGATATCCTGAGGCATTTTGGAGCGGGCTTTCTTCCCTTCCTTCCGATAGGGAAGGGCATATACGGACAATTCGTAAAGCAGCAGCTCACCGCCAGGGGGATCCGGAGCGCCTGTCCGGAGCCTGAGAGCGAGAACGGATGCTGCTATTGCCTGGTAGAGCCGGATGGGGAGCGGACCTTTTTGTGCTATCACGGCGCAGAGTATCTGTTTGAGGAAGAATGGTTCCGGCAGTTTGAGAAAAGTGAAGATGCGCGCCTGACAGACAGCGTATATGTATGCGGCCTGGAGCTGGAAGAAAAAACCGGAGACAGCATCCTCTCTTTTCTGGAAAGGCACAAAACCTGGCGGATCTTTTTCGCCCCAAGCGCCAGGATATGCCAGATCCCGCAGGGGAGGATGAAACGGATCCTCAGCCTGCATCCTGTCCTTCATCTGAACCAGGATGAGGCACTCCGCTTTGCCGGCACCGCATCAGCCAGCGAGGCGGGAAAAAAGCTGTGCAGCCTGACGCAGAATACTGTCCTTGTGACATGCGGCTCGAATGGCTGCCTGATTTTTGACCCTGCCCGTGAAACTCCGGTCAGGGTGGAACCTGTTCCTGTGCAAGGAACCGGAGATACGATCGGCGCCGGGGACAGCCATATTGGAAGCGTGATCGCCCTGCTTCAAAGAGGGTACGGAATGGAGGAAGCAGTCCGCGGCGCAAACAGCATCGCAGCGGCAGTGGTCGATGTGAGAGGCGCATTGCTGTCCGATGAAGAAGCCCGGGAATTGATTCGGCAGTTTTGATGTAACGCCCGGGGGCCAGCTTGTAACTGTTTTGATAAAAAACGGTTTCGGAATCCCGATTATTATGGAAAATGACCAGACACAGTGATATAATGATTCCATGTTCAAACATAGAACAGAGAATTCGGAATGAATCTGGAATGCTTCACTGTGAATAGGAAAGAGACAGTACACCAGAAGAAAGAAAGGAAGGATGTCTATGGCTACTCCTCATAACAGCGCGAATCCGGGACAGATCGCCAAATCGGTGCTGCTGCCGGGAGATCCCCTCAGGGCAAAGTTCATCGCTGAGAATTTCCTGACAGACCCGGTACAGTTCAACAGTGTCCGCGGGATCCTTGGATACACAGGTACCTACAGCGGGAAGCCGGTATCCGTCATGGCGACAGGGATGGGATGCCCGTCGATCGGCATCTACACCTATGAGCTGATTCATTTTTACGGGGTGGAAAACCTGATCAGGATCGGTTCCTGCGGAGCATTGCAGCCGGATATGCAGCTTGGAGACATTGTCATGGCACAGGGATCGTGCACGGATTCCAACTATGCCGCGCATCTCCATCTGCCGGGACAGTTCTGCGCAATCGCGGATTTCGGGCTGCTCGTGAGGGCGAAGGAATCTGCTGAACGCCATGATTTCCGGTACAGGGTCGGGAACGTCAACTGCACGGATATCTTCTATGAAAAAGGCGAATCCTGGAAAGAATGGGCCAAAATGGGAGTCCTGGCGAGCGAGATGGAGAGCTTCGCGCTCTACTGCAACGCGGCTGCGGGGCATGCGAAGGCGCTGGCCATGTTTACGGTTTCCGACTCTCTGGTGACCGGGGAGGCGATGTCATCCTATGACAGGCAGACAAGCTTCACCAACATGATGACCGTTGCGCTGGAGACCGCGTGCGGAGCTTAATGGGGCAAGACAGGCATCCGACCGGGATCTGAGGCCGGTTGGCTGTGTTAGTGTACCGCCTTAATGCAAAAGTCATTGAGACGGAGCACTGATCTGCGTGGGGCAGGCTGGTGCCGGTCAAGGGCATCTGCAGCGGCTGCTTCGCAATGATCCCTGCGGCTGTCCGCTCCTGGGATCAGGAGGCCTGGCAACCTGATCCGGGAGAATAATGGATGGGGCAGGATTATCTGAAACATCAGATCCGAACATTGTTAATTATTTTTGAAGGAGGTAGATTATGAGAAAACTTACAACTTTGATTGCGGCTTCCATGACAGCAGCACTTGCACTGTCCGCCGGGATGGCTGTGATGGCTGACGAGCCGGATTTCACGGGAGAAGGCTCCATCGCGTATGTTGTGACAGGTCTTGGAGATATGTCCTTTAACGATTCCGGCGAGGTAGGCATGAATACGCTCCGCGCGGCCGGATATGATGTCAAGACGGTGGAGACCGGCGATGATGCTTCCGGCTATGAGGATACCATGTATGACCTTCTGGATACCGGCTATGATTATGTGATCGCAAGCTCCACCTACAAGGATCAGATTGAGAAGGTAGCCCCGGAATTCACCGATACGAAGTTTGTGCTGTTTGACGTGAACTCGGACACGGAAGTTGCGAGCGACAACATCCTTTACATTTACTTCAAGCAGAATGAATCCTCCTACCTTGGCGGCATCGTCGCGGCCGGCATGTCCAAGACCGGTGCCATCGGCGCCATCGGCGGAGTGGAGAACCCGGTCATCAAGGACTTCATCACCGGATATGTGGATGGCGCACTGTCCTACAATCCTGACATCAAGGTCAGCACCGGATGGGTCGGCGACTGGAGTAATACCGCAAAGATGAAGGAGATCTGCAATACGCAGAATTCCAGCGCGGACGTTGATGTCTTCTTCCCGATCGCAGGCGGCGCGGGAACCGGCGCGTTTGAAGCATCCACCGAGATCGATGATTCCTGGGCGCTTGGCGTTGACTCTGACCAGTATGCGGCATTCATCGACAGCAACGAAGCGTTCGCGAAGGTCATCCCGACCTCTGTCACCAAGGAAGTCGGCAACACCATGGTCAGCCTGTTCAAGGATCCTTCCACGATCGAGTGGGGCACCCTGAGGGCCATGGGCGTTGCGGAAGACGCAGTGGGTCTTGCCGAGAATGAATACTATGAAGAAGTTGTTCCGCAGGAAGTACGTGACGCGGTTGAGACTGCCAAGGAAGGCATCAAGGACGGTTCTATCGTCGTGAAGTCCTACTTTGACGGAACTGAGGACGACTATGCGGAGCTGATCGGTTCTGTAGGCTGATTGCGGCAACGGAACACGGTCGTGTTCCCGGATCAAACCCTGCGGCCATATGAATGGCGCAGGGTTTCTTTCGCAAAAGGGATGAGATGCAGTGAACGGCAGGACGACCTTAGGCCTGCCGGCATTTGAGGGAAGAGCGTATGGAAGCATTGAAAATGGAGCATATCACGAAGATCTATCCCAATGGCTTCGTGGCGAATAAGGATATTACCTTCTCCGTCCAGCAAGGTGAGATCCACGCGCTTGTCGGGGAAAACGGGGCGGGCAAGACAACCCTGATGAAGGTATTGTTTGGCATGGAGCAGCCTCAGGAAGGCAGCATCTATGTCAATGAGAAGCAGGTGAAGATTACCTCTCCGCTGGAGGCGATCAGCCTTGGCGTCGGAATGGTCCACCAGCATTTCATGCTGCTTCCGTCCATGACGGTCGCGCAGAATGTGACGCTGGGCATGGAGCCGAGGAAGCGCGGGCTGGTTGACGCGGAGAAGGCAATCCGCATGACGCAGGAGATGTCAGACAAGTACCACTTCGGTCTGGATGCCCGCGCGCGGGTAGCGGATCTGTCCGTGGGACTGATGCAGAAGGTCGAGATCCTCAAAGCATTGATCCGCGGAGCCAGGGTGCTGATTCTGGACGAGCCCACTGCCGTGCTGACGCCGCAGGAGACCAGGGAATTGTTCGAACAGCTCAAGCTGCTCAGGGAGAACGGGCACTCCATTATTTTCATTTCCCACAAGCTGGAAGAGGTAATGGAGCTTTGCAACAATGTGACGGTTCTTCGGCATGGTTACTGCAACGGGACCCATCCCATCGAGGAACTGGACGCGGCGAAGATATCGCGCCTCATGGTAGGGCGGGATGTCGTCCTCAAGATCGACAAGGAAGACCCGAAGCCTGAGAAGCCGGTTCTGGAGGTCAGGGATCTGGTCTGCGTCAACAGTGAAGGAAAGAATGCTGTGGACCATGTTTCCTTTACGATCCGCAGTGGGGAAGTGGTCGGGATCGCAGGAGTCGAGGGCAACGGGCAGAGCTTCCTGTCGGATGCCATCAGCGGTATGATCCCGTATGATGAGGGAATCGTAAGGCTGAATGGGAAAGATATCAGCGGAATGAGGATCAAGGATATCCGGCATTCAGGAATGGCCGTGATCCCGGAGGACCGTATGACGGTGGGCTGCGTCAGGGATCTCTCCGTCAGGAGCAATGCCGTGGCTGACCGTTACGACAAGAAGGAGAACATGAACGGCATTTTCCTGAACGGGGGAAGGCAGAGGAAGATTACGGAGGATCTGATCAAGGAGTTTGAGATCTCCTGTGACAGCCAGGATGAGTCGATCCGCTTCCTGTCCGGCGGCAATATCCAGAAAGTCGTTGTTGCCCGGGAATTCACCAGCGGCGCGAATTTCGTGATCGCAAACCAGCCGACCCGCGGCGTAGATGTGGGCACGGCTGAGATGATCCGGAAGTACCTGGTGCGGATGACCCGTGAGAAGGGCATCGGCTCCCTGCTGATCTCCGCGGACCTGAATGAGATCCTCGAAGTCAGCGACCGCCTTTTTGTCATGAAAGAGGGGAAGATCGTTGCGGCATTCCCGAAGGCGAACGTGGTTGATGTGGATGTGCTGGGTGAGTACATGCTGGGCATCAAGACCATGACCGCGAAAGAAATGGAGGGCCTGTTATGAATAGCGCGAAAAAGATCGAGGCCTGGTTTGACCTGTTCCGGATTCTGGTTGCTGTTGCGCTCGCCTATGTGATCGCGCTGATCATCCTGGCAATCATCTCCGATGATCCGGTCTTTGTCATCGGCCAGTTCATCACCGGGCCTTTCTCCACATTCCGCAGATTCGGAAACATCCTGTCAACTATGATTCCGATCATGTTTACCGGCATCTGCATGTGCTTTGTCTATGCGATCAACAAGTTCAACCTTGTGGGAGAGGGGGCCGTGAACCTGGGAGGATGCCTGTCCGCGTGCGTGGCGATCGCGCTGTCGGATAAGGTTCCTGCATGGCTGCTTCTGATCATTGTCCTGATCGTAGGTGCTTTGGCAGGCATGGCCTGTTCCCTGATCCCTGCTTTGGCGGACCAGATCTTTCACGCGGATGTGTGTGTCGTCTCCCTGATGATGAACTACATCCTGCTGTATGTGACCAACTATATCCTGAAGTATCAGATCAAGGATCCGGGATCTTCCATCACGGCTTCCTACAAATGGACCAGTGGCCTGAAACTTGGCAACATGATCCCGGGTACCTCTGTCCATTTCGGATTCCTGATCGCCATCGCATGTGTCGTCCTCGCGGCGATCCTGTTCTACAAGATGTCCTTCGGTTACAGGATGCGCGTGGTCGGCATGAACCCGGTTTTTGCGAAGTATATCGGAATGCCGGTCATGGCGACGATCATCCTGGCGCAGGTGATCGGCGGCGCTTTCGCCGGGATCGGCGGCACCGTCCAGGTGATTGGCATGTTCCAGAGCTACCAGTGGACATCCCTGACGGGGTATGGGTTTGACGGACTGATGATCGCGGTCATCGCAAGGAAGAATCCTGCGTTTGTGCCGCTGAGCGCGTTCCTGATCGCCTACATCCGGACCGGCGCGGATATCGTTTCCAGAACGACTGATATTCCGCCGGAATTCGTATCGATCATTCAGGGTATTATCATTGTACTGGTTGCTGCTGAGATGTTCCTGAGCGGCTTCAAGAGCAGACTGATCTTCAACGCTGCCCGGAAGGCACTGGCACAGAAGGAGGGGAAGGCATGAGTGTTAAGCTGATCACTTCATTCGGTTTTGCGGTGCTTCGCCTGTCGACTCCGCTTGTATTTGCGGCTCTGTCCGCGGCGATCTGTGAAAAAGCCGGCTTGTTCAACATGGCCGCGGAGTCCATGATGCTGTGGGGGGCTCTGATCGGCGTCATGGTCAGCGGTGTCACGCACAGCGCTCTGCTGGGCTTTATCGCGGCCATGGCAGCAGGAGCCCTGACAGGCATGCTGATCTGGGTCGCGACAGTTAAAGGGAAGGCTGACCTGATGCTGGCGCAGATCGCAATCAACCTGGCATCGAGCGGAGGCACGATCTTCCTGTTGTTCGCGCTGACCGGAGAGAAATCAAACTCCGCCGTCGCGATCAAGTCGCTGGCGCTTCCGAAGATCAATATTCCCGGCATTTCGGCCATCCCGGTGATCGGGAAGATCGTGTCCGGACAGAATATCCTGACCTATGGCGCGATCGTCGCGGCGATCGTACTGAGCATCTTTATCTTCCGGTCAAAGACCGGGCACCATATCCGTGCCGTGGGCGAGAACCCCCATGCGGCGGAGTCGGTGGGAATCTCCGTGCCGAAGATCTACTTCCTGGCATGGACCATTTCCGGTATCCTGGGCGGCATCGGCGGTGCCTTCATGTCGATGGGCTATCTGACCTCCTTCACGAAGGACATGGTGGCAGGCCGTGGATATATCGGTCTGTGCGCTTCCTCCATGGTAGGCGGATCCCCCATCGGAGCCATGTTCTGCGCGCTGATCTTTGGTGTGGCGGACGCGGTTTCCAACCAGCTGCAGCTGACCAACGCGCCGGCTGACCTGGTTCTCATGATGCCCTATATCGTCACGATCGTCGTGCTTGTCCTTCTGTCCGTGGTCAAATATGGACGCGCGAACCGCAAGATGAAGGCGAAGAGCTGACAGGCGATAACACTGAGAAATCATTTATTGGGAACGATCACGTTCTGATCCAAAGCAGCTGCCCGGCATTCACCGGGCAGCTGCTTTTGTTACAAGTCACACTCCTGCCAGCGTTTCTGTTCACTGCCCGGCTGGGC
>CAMJIC010000130.1 GCA_946405675.1 uncultured Clostridia bacterium | reverse complement strand
GCAGCATGAGCTTAGTACCGCTACGCGAGGACATAAGCGCGAGCGGCCCTCCGACACAATCCATGGCCGGACCGGTAGAGCAGTGAACGGTAACCTTTAACCTGCGGGGGGGATGGTGTGTATCTGATGACATTGACGAAAAACCACGAGTTCTATATAATAACGTCAGGCTGCAAAGATGCAGTGTAATTCTTTTTTGGGGATGGTTTTTATATGGCGCTTGCCGAGAGCAGAGTCGATATCCCGGAACATCTGCAAAGCCAGGTATTCGGACAGTTCGACAGTTATCTGAAGAAGATTGAACGTACATTGAACGTGACGATGATCAGCAGGGACGGTGAGCTTCGGATCGTCGGTGCAGGATCAGGGCCGGAGGGGGCGCGCAGGGTTCTGGAGGATCTGACCCGGATCGCGCAAAGCGGCCGGGAAGTGACGCAGCAGAATGTGGATTATGACCTTTCACTAGCCCTGGAGCATCAGGATGGCGGGATCTCTGAGATCAGCTCAGATGTTATCTGCCATACGGTGAGCGGAAAGCCGGTCTGCCCGAAAACATATGGCCAGAAGTCCTATGTCGATGCGATCCGCAGCCATATGATCACCTTCGGGATCGGGCCTGCTGGTACCGGGAAGACTTATCTGGCGATGGCGATGGCGATCACTGCCTTCAAGAGCGAAGAGGTCTCCAGGATCATCATGACCCGTCCCGCGATTGAAGCAGGGGAAAAGCTGGGATTCCTTCCCGGCGACCTGCAGAGCAAGGTCGATCCCTATCTGAGGCCGCTGTATGACGCCCTGTACCAGATCATGGGGCCGGAGAGCTGCCAGAAGAACCTGGAGAAGGGGCTGATCGAAGTGGCACCCCTTGCGTATATGAGGGGAAGGACGCTGGACAATGCGTTTATCATCCTGGACGAGGCACAGAATACGACGCCTGCACAGATGAAGATGTTCCTCACAAGGATTGGCTTCGGATCCAAGGTCATCATCACCGGCGACCTGACGCAGAAGGATCTTCCTTTCGAATCCAGAAGCGGTCTTGAGGTGGCGGTGGATGTCCTGAGGAAGATTGAAGACATTTCCTTCTGCCGCCTGACCAGCAAGGATGTGGTGAGGCATCCCCTGGTACAGAAGATTGTCCAGGCTTACGAGGCATATGAGAAAAAGCATGACACTGAACTACGAAAACGAGACAGAGATTACCCTCGAGCTGGGAGAGAGCGCAGAGTCCCTGGCAGAGAAGGTTATCCTGGCAGGGCTTGAGGAGACCGGATGTCCGTTTGACGTGCAGGTGAACCTTCTGATAACGGACAATGAGTCGATCCGTCAGATGAATCTTTCCTTCAGGCAGATCGATGAGCCGACGGATGTACTCTCTTTTCCCATGCTGGAATATGAGTCCCCGGCTGACTTTTCCTCCTTCCGGGAAGGTGACTGCAGTGTATTTGACCCGGAATCGGGACAGCTGATGCTGGGGGACATTGTGATTAACGCACAGAGGGTCATTTCCCAGGCAATGGAATACGGACACAGCCAAAGAAGGGAATTCGCTTTTCTGATCGCGCACAGCTTTCTGCACCTGACCGGGTTTGACCATATGGAAGAGGAAGAGCGCGCCGTGATGGAAGAGCGTCAGAGAAGGATCATGGATCTTCTTGATATCCACAGGAACTGAACAGTCAGGGTATTCCGGAGAATCAACGTAATTGCAGGGTTTTATTCACGGCTGCCTGCGCAAGGGAGTGGCGGATCAGGTTCTGATCTCAGGCCGGCGGTGAATGATTTGGAGTATAACTTATTAACAAGGGGATGGGGCGGGAAGCCCTGAAAGGAGAAAAGCATGAAGAAATACAGGATTGCTGCAGCGGTTGCAGCGGGTATCATGGCAGTGTCAACAGCAGGAATGGTTACCCTTGCCGAGGAAGCAGGTGAAACCTGTGCCAGTTATCTTACAGGGATGAACGTCCCGACATCCATCGGTCGCACCAGGCCCACAGCGTTGATGATCGAAAACGACGCGGACGCGGTTGCGTGGCAGCATGGTACCAGCTATGCGGATGTCATGTATGAGGCGATGGTGGAGGGAGCCATCACCCGTATGATGGGAATCTATGAAAACATGGAGGGTGTCTCCATGATCATGCCCATCCGGTCCTGCAGGCCCTACTATGTCTATTTCGCCCGGGAATTCAATGCGCATTATGGCCACTTCGGGCAGGTCGTCTACGCTGTTCCGATCCTCCAGCTTCCGACAACGGATGACATCGCAGGCATTCCTTACGGGGAAGGCGGCCAGGATTACCAGCTGCACGATGGAAGCGCTGCCTACCTCAGGGATCATGACGGCGTGACCGGCATCTATACGAATAAGGAACTTTTGGATGGAGTCATCAACAGCTCCGGCTGGAGCACACAGTATTCCTCCGGTTACACCGGCCATTATCAGTTTGCGGCGGACGGTGAGGTAATCAATCTGGAAAATGGCCAGATCGCGAAGGTCGTCCTTCCGGGCTTCACCTACAATCATGCAAGGTTTGATTACAATGAGGCGGACGGGCTGTACTATCGTTCCGAATTCGGTGCGCCGCAGGTCGACCAGCTGAACGGCCAGCAGCTTTGCTATAAGAACATTATCATCCAGGAATGCCCGTCCAGGCTTGCCGATGAGCATTACCTGTGGACCGATCCGGTCAATGGATATGACGGCGGTACCGGCTGGTTCATCACCAACGGCCGCGCTGAGAAGATTACCTGGAAGAAGGAAAACTGGAGCGCGGACGATCCCATCGAGACAACGGTCACGACGCCGAACTGTGCATGGGATGTGCGGGAATGCGATTTCAACGTGACGCGCTACTATGACGCGAACGGCAATGAGATCAGGCTCAACCAGGGCAAGACCTTTGTTGAGATCGTATCCTTTGATGATGATCCAAGGATCGTGGTATCGGATGATCCGTCCATCGATTCCAGCATTATCGACAGCCTGGGCTGATCCGCAGGCTGTATGCACGCATGATTTCCGGCAGTGTCTGTGTCCTTGCAAGTCTGCAGGCACTGCCGGAAGATGTCTGACAGGATCGTTGAGGTATTCACGTGGCTGACCGGGAAGAGAAGGACAGGACGGAAGGAAAAGCACCTTCCTCTGCAGGAAAAGAGAAAAAAGGAATCAATACCGCGAAGAACGTTCTTGTCCAGGGAACGATCCTCGCGGCTGCTTCGATTATTGCGAAAGTGATCGGGCTGATCTACCGGATCCCCCTGTACAATATCCTGGGAGATATTGGAAACAGCTATTATTCTACGGCGAATGAGATCTATTCGATCATACTCATGATCTCTTCCTTCAGCCTGCCTCTGGCTGTTTCCAGGCTGATGAGCGAGCGGATCCAGAAGGGAGAGATGCGCAATGCGAACAGAGTATTCCTGTGCTCCATGCGTTTTGCGGTCATTTCCGGCGGGATCCTGGCTCTGGTCACATATGCGTTTGCCGGTCTGATCACCAAATACGTCATGAACGTGGAATACGCGAAATTCGGACTCCGCGTTCTTGCGCCGGTCATCCTGATCTTCGCGATCACCGGCGTGTTCCGGGGATTCTTCCAGGGCTTCTCCAATATGGTTCCGACAGCAATCTCCCAGGTCATCGAGCAGATTGTCAATGCGCTTGTTTCCATCTGGGGGGCGTGGGTGCTGTTTGACTATGGGAAAAGTCTTGCCGCCCAGGGGGAGAATGAGCTTGTCGCTCCTGGCTGGGGCGCTGCGGGAGCCACCTTCGGAACCGTTGCTTCGGTTACTGTGGCCCTGCTGTTCATGATGTATCTGTACGCACGCTTTAACCGAAGGTTCCGGCATGCCGTGCGCAAGGATCAGACCGTGAAGCGTGAATCCTCCCGCTACCTGTACAGGGTTCTGATCCTGACGATCCTTCCGATCATCCTGTCAACCCTCGTTTACAATATTTCCAATGTCCTGGATCAGGGAATCTTCAATGCGGTTCTGAAAAGCCAGAACTATACGGAGAAGCAGTATGCGACGATCTGGGGAATCTATACCGGAAGGTTCCGCGTCCTGATGAACGTACCTCTGTCATTGGCCTCTTCCCTGGGGCCTGCCGTCGTCCCGTCTCTGACGGCTGCGGTTGCGGCAAAGGATAAGGCGTCAGCCGTCAGGACGGTTCATTCCTCTACACGCTATACGATGATCGTTACCATCCCCTGCGCGTTCGGCATGGCAGCGCTTGGCGGGCCGATCATCCAGATGCTGTTCCATCCAACATCCGGCATGCCCCTTTCCTCAGGGATTATGCAGGCAGGCGCGATCGTGATCATCCTCTATGCGCTCAGTACACTGACAACTGCCATTCTTCAGGGGCTTGGGCGCCTGCGTGAACCATTGATCCACAATACGTTGGCACTCGTGATCCATGTGATCGTCCTTGTGATCATGCTGCGTTACCTGAACCTGAACATTTATGCCGTCCTTTACTCTAACGCAGTCTTCGCGCTTGTGGTATGCGTCCTCAACGCTTTGACGATCCGGCGGTTTATTTTCTACCGGCAGGAGATCAAGAAGACATATCTGGTGCCGCTGATCTCATCCATCGTGATGGCATTCGGAGCCTATGCGATCTGGTATGTGCTGCATCTTGTTTTTGGCAATAGCATCGCGACGATCCTTGCGATCCTTTTTGGCGTGGTGATCTACCTGATTTCCATGGTTGCCTTCCGCGGGCTGACGGAGGATGAGCTGAAAAAGGTTCCGAAGGGTGATCTGCTGATCAGCGTGTTTCATAAGATGGGGCTTCTGAGGTAATGGAAAGATCTGATATTATTTTTGAATCTGAAGAATTCAGGCAGATGCTTCTTCAGGCATCCGCCATGGAAGAGCCGCCTGTCAAAGACGGCTCTCTTCGGCAGGCCTGGTTCATCAACCGCTGCCGCGGCATTGTGTCTGAGCGGGAGCAAAAGCTGGGTCGCAGGATGACTTTCTGCGTGGTTACATTTGGCTGCCAGATGAATGAGCGTGATTCGGAGAAGCTTCGGGGCATCCTGCAGCTGTCCGGTTTTCTTCCGGCCTCGTCGGAGGACGCGGATTTTGTGCTCTACAATACCTGTACTGTCCGGGAGAATGCGAACGTGCGCCTGTATGGCAGGCTGGGGGCTTTGAGCACGTACCGGAAGAAGAATCCGTCCATGAAGATCGCCCTGTGCGGATGCATGATGCAGGAGAAGGATGAGATCGAAAGGATCCGGTCCGGTTACAAATATGTGAGCCTTGTTTTCGGTACCCATAACCTGTACCGTTTTCCGGAGCTTCTTTGCAGATGCCTTTTGTCTGACACGCAGATCATTGATGTCGTGGACCGGGATGACACCATCGTAGAAGACCTCCCATTGGAGCGCACTTACGCTTTTAAGAGCGGTGTCAATATCATGTTCGGGTGCAACAATTTCTGCACCTATTGCATCGTCCCCTATGTGCGCGGGAGGGAAAGAAGCAGGGAGCCAGGAGATATTATCCGTGAAGTGGAGAACCTGGCCAGGGACGGTGTTGTTGAGGTCATGCTCCTGGGGCAGAATGTCAATTCCTATGGAAAAGGGCTTGACAGGGAGGTTTCGTTTGCCGCGCTCCTGCAGGAGGTGGAAAAGGTAGACGGGATTGAGAGAATCCGTTTCATGACCTCACATCCGAAGGATCTGTCGGATGATCTGATCGAAGTGATGAAGGGGTCCGGGAAGATCTGCCCGCATCTGCATCTTCCTGTTCAGAGCGGCTCCTCCAGGCTTCTGAAAAAGATGAACCGGCATTATACAAAGGAATCCTATCTGGATCTGGTCAGCCGCCTTCGTGGCGCGATCCCGGATCTGTCACTGTCCACCGACCTGATCGTCGGATTCCCCGGTGAGACGGAAGCGGATTTCCAGGAAACGCTTGACCTTGTCAGAAGGGTGGAATATGACTCTGCCTTTACCTTCCTGTACTCCAGGCGCACAGGCACGCCTGCCGCAGCCATGGAGGACCAGGTAGATGAGAAAACTGCCCACGAGAGATTTGACCGGCTTCTTAGCCTTGTGCAGGAGACCGGCCGGAGAAGGTCATCGAGGTTTGAAGGAAGCGTACAGCGTGTACTGGTCGAGGATGTCAACCGCCAGGACAGTACGCTTGTCACAGGGCGCACACCGCATAATCTTGTCGTTCATTTCCCCGGAGACAAGGAGATGATCGGCACCTTTGCCGATGTCCTTCTGACTCAGGCGCACGGATTCTACTATACAGGGAGAGAAATGAATGCTTCTGGATGAGATCGATACCGGCCGGCTGTCGCCGATGATGAAGCTGTATGTCGAGACGAAAAAACAGTATGCTGACTGCATCCTGTTTTACCGTCTCGGCGATTTTTATGAGATGTTTTTTGACGACGCGGTCCTGGTGTCAAGGGAGCTGGAGCTTACCCTGACAGGGAAGGAGTGCGGGCTTGACGAGAGGGCTCCGATGTGCGGAGTTCCTTACCATTCTGTCGACGGATACCTGGACAGGCTGGTCGCTTACGGACATAAGGTGGCGATCTGTGAACAGGTGGAGGATCCGAAGCTTGCCAAGGGCCTCGTGAAGCGTGAGGTTGTGCGGATCGCGACCCCGGGGACGAACCTGAACACCGCTTCCCTGGACGCGGGAAAAAATAATTACCTCATGAGCGTCGTGTACCTGTCCGAACGCTACGGCATTGCTGCGGTAGATATTACGACAGGCGCTTTTTTCGTGACGGAAGCGGATTCGAGAAGGCGTCTTCGGGATGAGATTCTCAGATACAATCCGGCTGAGATCATCTGTAATGATTCCCTGCAGATGTCAGGCTTCGATATGGATGAGATTCATCAAAATCAGGGCGCGACTGTTTTCACGCTGGATTCCTCCTACTTTGAACTGGAAGGATGCAGGATGGAGATCCTGGATCATTTTCACGTACAGTCTGTGCAGGGAATCGGGCTGGCGGATATGGAGTGCGGCCAGATTGCGGCAGGCTCGGTGCTGCGTTACCTGACGGAAACGCAGAAGTCAGAGCTTGGCAACCTCACCCAGATCACCCCATACACCATCGGAAAATTCATGGTGCTGGACACCTTTACCAGGAGGAACCTGGAGCTGACGCAGACCCTCCGTGAGAAAGCCAGGAGAGGTTCCCTTCTGT
>CAMJIC010000129.1 GCA_946405675.1 uncultured Clostridia bacterium | reverse complement strand
AGCCTGACCGGCCGGGCAGTGAACTGTGACCTGGCCAGGGTGTGACTTGTAACAAACTGACAGTTACATCTGGCCGTACAGAATGAGCAGATAAGGGAGCAGGTGCATGGACAAGAAGGATATCATCGTCATCGGGATTGCCGGTGGGACAGGGAGCGGAAAGACCACTATCACAAAAAAGATCGAGGAACGTTTCGGGAATGAGGTCACAGTCATTTACCATGATGACTATTATAAGGCGCGGCATGACCTGACCTATGAGGAGCGTGTCAGGCTGAATTATGATCATCCGGCGGCATTTGACACGGAGCTGATGATCCGTGACCTTGCTGCGCTTAGGAGCGGCGCGGCGATTGACTGTCCGGTCTATGATTATGCGATCTATGACCGCACGGACCGGACAAAGACAGTGACGCCGTCCAGGGTGATCATCGTGGAGGGAATCCTGATCTTTCATGAGAAGGAATTGCGGGATCTGATGGATATCAAGCTGTTTGTGGATGCGGATGCGGATGTACGCATTCTGAGGAGGATCCTGCGGGATGTGAAGGAACGGGGAAGGTCTCTGGACAGTGTGATCACGCAGTACCTTGGAACCGTTAAGCCCATGCATGAGGCATTCGTGGAACCGTCCAAAAAATATGCGGATGTGATCATTCCGGAGGGCGGAAAGAACCGCGTTGCCCTTGATATGGTTCTGAACCGTGTCCAGTTCCACCTTTCGAGCCTGGAATCCTGACGTGAAAAGCCGCACCCAGGCATCTTGTATGAGGCACCCCAACGTAGTCGGTGACGAAAGCCTGATGCCATTCGGCAGGCCAGAGTTTCCTGTCAGTCCGATGAAGCGGGAATTGAATACATACAGATTCTCTGATACAATAACAGGTATATTTTTAATCTGATGCTTTTACTCTGAAAACCCATTGAAGCTTTCATTCATGGTGGTGCCACGAATCCCCTGGCATGGGTGCTTAGCTGCAAATGTCAATGAGTTGGTACATTGGATTGATTCAACATGATGGATATCATTCACTTTCAAAGGAAGGAGAAAACGCATGCTGGAGAAACTGAAGGAGGATGTCTGCAGAGCGAACCTGCAGCTTCCAAAGTATGAGCTGGTAACTTTTACGTGGGGGAATGTAAGCGGCATTGATCGTGAAAAGGGACTTTTTGTCATCAAGCCAAGCGGAGTTTCCTATGAGGAGCTGAAGCCGGAGCACATGGTGGTCATGGATCTTGACGGCAACAAGGTGGAAGGAGACCTGAATCCGTCCACGGATACCGCGACGCACCTGGAGCTTTACAAGGCATTTCCCGAAATCGGCGGCGTTGTCCATACGCACTCGACATTCGCGGTGGGTTGGGCACAGGCCGGGCATGACATCCCTCTGAAGGGAACCACCCATGCGGACTATTTCTATGGAGATATTCCATGTACAAGGAACCTGACACCGGAAGAGGTGGAAGAAGGGTATGAGAAGAATACAGGGAAGGTGATCATCGAGGCGTTTGAGGGGCGCAATCCGGTCTATGTGCCGGGTGTGATCTGCCGCAACCATGGCCCGTTTGCCTGGGGGAAGGATTGCTTCCAGGCGGTTTACCATGCCAAGGTACTCGAGGAAGTCGCGAAGATGGACTTCATCACGAAGCTGATTGACGCGGACGCGCCGAACGCGCCGGACCATATCAAGGAGAAGCATTTCCAGAGAAAGCATGGGCCGAACGCATATTACGGCCAGGGCAAGTAAGCG
Source organism: uncultured Clostridia bacterium (assembly GCA_946405675.1). Taxonomy (GTDB): domain Bacteria; phylum Bacillota; class Clostridia; order Lachnospirales; family Lachnospiraceae; genus Porcincola. The sequence continues at coordinate 5,479 of CAMJIC010000129.1, read as the reverse complement.
CAGGGAGGTACAACGATCATGATAGATGTCAGAGAAGCGATTAAAACCGGGAAAACCGCGCTTGGGATCGAATTTGGCTCGACCAACATCAAGGGTGTCCTGGTGGATGAGAACGGCGGCGTCCTGGGGACCGGAAGCTTCGGATGGGAGAATTCCCTGATCGACGGGATCTGGACTTATTCCCAGGAGGAGATCGTGACAGGCCTTCGGACCTGCTATGAGAACCTTTGCAAGGACGTGGAGGAAAACTACGGGATCTGGCCGGAGACCTACGGCGCCCTGGGGATCAGCGCCATGATGCATGGCTACATCGCCCTGGACAAGGAGGGGCGCATGCTCGCCCCGTTCCAGACATGGCGCAATTCGAATACAGAGCAGGCAGCGGATGAGCTGACACAGCTGTTTGACTTCAACATTCCGCTGCGCTGGACGATCGCGCATCTGTACCAGTGCATGCTTGACCATGAAGAGCATCTGAAGGATGTTGCTTTTGTGACGACGCTGGATTCCTATGTCCATTATCTGCTGACCGGTGAGAAGGTGACCGGTGTGGGTGATGCGTCCGGTATCTTTCCCATCGATTCCGAGACCAGGGATTATGACCAGAAGATGGTTGACAGCTTTGACGCGCTGATCGAGAAGGACGGCTACAGCTGGAGGCTTCGCGACATTCTGCCGAAGGTGCTGGTTGCCGGACAGAAGGCAGGAAAGCTGACAGAGAGCGGCGCGAAGCTGCTGGATGCGGCGGGCAAGCTCAAGAGCGGCATTCCGATGGCGCCGCCCGAGGGAGACGCAGGCACCGGCATGGTTGCAACGAATTCCGTTGCTCCGCGCACCGGCAATGTGAGCGCGGGCACGAGCACATTTGCCATGCTTGTCTGTGAGAAGCCGCTCTCAAAGGTGTACCGTGAGATCGACATGGTCACGACGCCCACAGGTTATCCGGTGGCGATGTCCCATGCCAACAACGGAACCTCTGACCTGAATGCCTGGGTCAGGCTTTTCGGAGAGTTCGCGGAGCTTGCAGGGTTCCCGATGGATCCGGGAAAGCTGTTCTCCCTCCTGTACAAGAATTCCCTGAAGGGGGATCCGGACTGCGGCGGCCTTCTGTCCTACGGGTATTATTCCGGTGAGGGCATCACCCATCTGAATGAGGGACGTCCGTTGTTTGTGCGGCAGCCGGACAGCAATTTCAACCTGGCCAATTTCATGAGGGTGCATCTGTATTCCTCCCTTGGCGCGGTCAAGCTCGGCCTTGACATCCTGCTGAAGGATGAGCATATGGCAGTGGACAGGATCATGGGACATGGCGGTTTGTTCAAGACGAAGGGCGTTGCCCAGAGATATCTTGCCGCGGCTGTCCATGCGCCTGTGAGTGTCCTGGAGACAGCCGGGGAAGGCGGCCCCTGGGGCATGGCGATCCTCGCGCTGTACGTCATCGAGAAGAAGAAGAGCGAGACGCTGGAGCATTTCCTGAACGAGAGAATCTTTGCTGACATGGAGAGTGAGACGGTGGAGCCGGAAGCGGCGGACATCGATGGATTTGAGAAGTTCACATCCCGTTACAGCAAGAATATCAAGATCATGCAGACAGCGGTTAAGACGCTGAAGGGATGAGAAAGGACTGACGGGAAATCATGATATCTTTCCTTCGTGGCAAGGTGGCATCGGTTTTGCCGGATCGTGTGATCGTGGATGTTGGCGGGGTCGGTTTCCAGATCCTTGTCAGCATCCGGGATGCTGCGGATATGCCGCCTGCAGGATCAGAGGTAAAGATCCATACTTATATGTCGGTTTCGGAGGATGCGATTCGGCTGTACGGCTTTTTGTCTCAGGATGACCTGAATGTGTACCGGTCACTGATCTCGGTTTCCGGGGTAGGGCCGAAGGCGGCGCTTGGAATCCTCGGGACATTGAGCGCGAATGACGTGCGGTTTGCCGTTTTTTCCGATGATGACAAAGCGTTGTCGAAGGCGCCGGGAATCGGTGCCAAGACTGCAAAAAAGCTGATCCTGGAGCTGAAGGATAAGCTGAAGCTGGAGGATGCGCTGCCGGGAAGCGGCGAGAGCCTGCTTTCCGGCGGGGATCATGCATCCTCCGTGGCCGACGCAGAGCTTACGGACGCGGTGCAGGCGCTGACTGCTCTTGGCTATTCCAATTCCGAAGCGCTCAGGGCAGTGCGTAAGGTGAAGGTGACCGATGACATGCAGACACAGGATATCCTGAAGCAGGCGCTGAAGCTGATCGGTCTGTAACAGATGATGCAGCAGGGTGATTTGCAGCGTCTGTTCATTTTTAGATGCACGGATAGTTGGATTGATGAATATATATGCCAAAGAGAATCATAACAACCGATGAAACAGAGGAGGATCTTCGGCTGGAACCGAAGCTCCGCCCTCAGATGCTTGATCAGTATATCGGGCAGGAGAAAGCCAAAAAATCCCTGAAGATCTATATCGAGGCCGCAAAGAAGCGGGGCGAGTCCCTGGATCATGTTCTGTTCTACGGCCCTCCGGGGCTTGGGAAGACAACGCTTGCCGGGATCATTGCCAATGAGATGGGAGTAAACCTGAAGGTGACTTCAGGGCCAGCCATTGAGAAGCCTGGGGAGATCGCAGCCGTGCTCAACAGCCTCAGTGAAGGGGATGTTTTGTTTGTGGATGAGATCCACCGCCTGAACCGGCAGGTGGAGGAGGTTCTGTATCCGGCCATGGAGGACTTCGCGATCGATATCATGATCGGAAAGGGAGCGGCAGCCAGGTCGATCCGGCTGGATCTTCCGCCATTTACGCTGATCGGCGCAACCACCAGGGCGGGGCTTCTGACGGCGCCGCTGCGGGACAGGTTTGGCGTGATCCACCATCTGGAGTATTATACTCCTGAGGAGCTTACGACGATCGTGACACGTTCCGCCAATGTGCTTGGCGTCGCCATCGATGGGAAGGGAGCCGGTGAGATCGCCCGCAGGTCCAGAGGGACACCGCGCCTTGCGAACCGTCTTCTGAAGCGCTGCCGCGACATCGCGCAGGTGATGTTTGACGGGGAGATCACTGAGGAGGTTGCGGTGAAAGCACTGGATTTCCTGGATGTGGACCGCATGGGCCTGGATCATCTGGACCGGCTGATCCTGACAACCATGATCGATAAATTTGCCGGCGGGCCGGTAGGGCTGAGCAATCTTGCGGCTGCGATCGGCGAAGACGGCGGGACGCTCGAGGATGTTTATGAACCGTATCTGATCAAGAATGGATTCCTGATGCGCACGCCCTCCGGGCGGGTGGTCACGAATCTGGCTTACACGCATCTGGGGCTTGCGGCCCCGACATCCGGGGAAGAATAAGGGGAACCTATGGAAAAGAAGAATGTCACGGAAGTTGTGATCGGCGGCAAAATCTACAAGCTGGGCGGATATGAGAGCGAAGACTACCTCCATCAGGTGGCATCCTATCTGAATAACCGGATCACGGAGCTGAGGTCATTGGAGGGCTATCATCGTCTGCCTTCCGCGCAGAAGAGCCTGATGCTGGATCTCAACACGGCAGATGATTATTTCAAGGCAAAGAAACAGGTGGAAAGGCTGGAGGCGGATCTGTCCCAGAAGGACAGGGAGCTCTATGAGATCCGGCATGAGCTTGTTTCGGCAGAGGTGAAGCTCGAGGAGAGCCAGAAGCAGATTACTTCATTGAAGGAAGAGACGGATGATTACCTGAAGCGGATCGCGCTTCTGGAGGCCAGGCTCAGCCGGCCCGGGGAAGGGACGGGTAACCTGGCACAGGATCTTCCGGATCAGAAGGGTAAGGAATGAGCATGCAGGCGAGAGATGGGCACCGGATTGAGCTTCTTGCGCCGGGCGGAAGCATGGAGGGGATCCGGGCAGCGGTGAATGCCGGAGCGGATGCGATCTATGCGGGTGGAAGGATGTTCGGCGCACGTGCATACGCCAGGAATCCGGACACGGAGGAACTGTTTGAGGCAATCGATTATTGCCATCTTCGAGGAGTCAGGCTCTATCTGACCGTGAATACGCTTCTGAAGGAAGAGGAGCTGATAACGCAGCTGCCGGAGTACCTTGCACCGATCTATGAGCATGGCGTGGATGCCGTGCTTGTGCAGGACTTCGGTGTCTTTCGTTTTCTGAAGCATGCATTCCCGGACCTTCCGCTCCATGCATCCACGCAGATGACGGTCGCCAGCGCGGATGGCGTGAAGCTTCTGCATCAAATGGGGGCTGAGAGGGTCGTATTGTCGCGGGAGCTGAGCCTGGATGAGATCAGGCGGATCCATGCGCAGTGCGACATGGAGCTTGAGGTTTTTGTGCATGGGGCATTGTGCTACTGCTATTCCGGAAAGTGCCTGATGAGCAGCATGATCGGGGGCAGGAGCGGCAACAGGGGGAGGTGCGCGCAGCCTTGCCGCCTTCCTTATGATCTGTATCTGAGTGCGGCCGATGCAAGGAAGGCATCGCCTGCAAGCCATGCGCTGGTGAGGAAGCATGGGGCAGGCAGAAGGCAGCCGGAGCGTACCGGGCGTTTGGCGGATGCAGGCAGCGGAGGGCGTGTCAATCAGGCGGGAGAGAACTATCTGCTCAGCCCCAGGGATATCTGTACGCTGCGCCTGATCCCGGATCTGGCTGAGGCAGGAGTTTCCTCTCTCAAGATTGAAGGACGGATGAAGAGTCCTGAGTACGCGGCAGGCGTGACAGCGATGTACCGGAAATACCTTGACCTTTATCTGGAAAAGGGGCGGGAAGGCTTTGCGGTGGATGGCGAGGATGAACTGCTTCTTGCGGAATTGTTTTCCAGGGGGCCTTTCTCCGATGGCTATTACCGAAGGCAAAACGGCAGGCAGATGATGACGCTGAAGGAAAAGGAGCCCCCGAAGGGGGATTCCCTGCGCCGCATTCAGGACACATCCGCCAGGATCAGGAGTCAGTATGTGGAGATGCCGTCCAGGATTCTTCTGGATGCTTCAGTGCGGCTCCATGCTGCCCAGGAGGCAAAGGTCACGTTGACGGATCATGCCGGGCACAGGGTTGAAGTTGCCGGCTTTGTCCCTGACCTTGCAAAGAGCAAGGCAGCGGATCCTGAGATGATCTGGAAACAGATGAATAAGACGGGCAACACGGATTTTCAGCTGCGGGATGTGCAGATCGATCTGGAAGATGGCCTGTTTGTCCCGGTGGGTGAACTGAATGCGCTCAGAAGGCAGGCACTGGAGGGCATGAAGGAGGAGATCCTCAGCCCGTACAGGCGCAGGCCTGCGAGCTTTGCTTCTTTGCCGGAAAAGACCGGATCGTCCAATGTTTCCTTTTCTCTGGAATCAGAATCCACAGAAGGGTTCGCAGACGGAGCCTTGGAGCATTCAGGAGGCGAGGCACAGATCTTTCCCATGGACCATTCAGGAGGCGAGAAACAGATCTTTCCCATGGACCAGGCCAAGTATGGTAGGATCTCCCACCCTGCGGTCACGGCTTCCGTGT
>CAMJIC010000128.1 GCA_946405675.1 uncultured Clostridia bacterium | reverse complement strand
ACCCCGCCAGCGGGTCGGCCTGTGGGTGTGACTTGTAATTACAGGCGCCACATTTGCGGTGCACCCACCGAGAAATGATTGAAATAACCGCCTGCTCTATGATAAAATACAACATTGCATGACGGAGCAGCCTGGCATGGACAGTCAGGAGTTGTGCAGTGAAAAAAAGCAATGATCAAGCGTTTGTCCGGATTCGCCGGGGCGTTATTTACGCAGTGCTGTTCGTGGCATTGTCCTCGGGTGGTTGCAGTCCTGCGCCGAGGATCGAGGTGACTGGCGTTGTGCCGGTGACGGATGCTGCATTTTCCATCGATGGGGATGCCGCCGGGGAGGATGCAGGTGTTTCCTGCATTCCTGTGCCGGATCAGGGAAGGACCGGTGCTGTGTGCACCGGAACGGATGGAGCAGGGCAGTCAGAAGAACCGGGACAGCCGGGGATGGCTGTCAACAGTGCGGTAAGTGAGGATCAGGAGGGGAGGGCACAGGAGCAGATCGCAGTGTATGTGTGCGGTGCGGTCAGGAATCCTGGTGTTTATTATCTTGATTCAGGCTCCAGGATCTGTGACGCGCTTGAGGCAGCGGGCGGGTTTGATGACAGTGCGGATATGAGCTGGCTCAACCAGGCCAGGGTTCTTCAGGATGGAGAGATGCTGTCAGTGTGTACGAAGGATGAGGCCGACGCGCTGCGCGCACAGGGTCTTATTCCTCTGACCCTGCAAGATGCCGCGGCGGTGAACAATGTGACAGGTTCTTCAGGAGCCGGCACAGGAACAGGGGGCGTTCCGGCTGACAGGAAGGGGGAAGAAAAACTCTCTTCCGGACAGAGCGGTAAAGTGAACCTGAATACGGGATCCAAAGAAGAGTTGATGTCTCTTCCCGGGATCGGTGAAGCGAAGGCGGATGCGATCATCCGCTACAGAACTGAGACAGGCTGGTTTGCATCGGCAGAGGATGTGATGAATATCAGCGGGATCAAGAACAGCATATATGAGAAGATCCGTGACAGGATCACAGTCTGACTCTGACAGACGGACTGGACACAGTAAGAGGAGCATCAGCACCATGCCGAAAAGAGTACTTGTAGTAGATGATGAGAAGTTGATCGTGAAGGGGATCCGGTTCAGCCTGGAGCAGGATGACATGGAGGTCGATACAGCTTACGACGGGGAAGAAGCGGTAGAGAAGGCCCGGGAAGGGAATTATGATATTATCCTGCTGGATCTTATGCTGCCGAAGCTGGACGGTTTGTCCGCCTGCCAGCAGATCCGGGAATTCTCGGATGTGCCGATCATCATGCTGACGGCAAAAGGCGAGGATATGGATAAGATCCTCGGGCTGGAATATGGGGCGGATGACTATATCACGAAGCCGTTCAATATTCTGGAGGTGAAAGCCCGGATCAAGGCGATCATCCGCAGGACGTCAAACCGCGGGACGCAGGAGAAGAAGGATCGGATCATCTCCATCGGTGATCTTGTGATGGACTGCGATGCCAGAAGGGTTCAGGTTGCAGGACATGAGGTGAACCTGACCGCGAAGGAGTTTGATGTGCTGGAGCTTCTGGTCATGAATCCCAACAAGGTTTACAGCCGGGAGAGCCTGCTTAGCCTGGTCTGGGGGGCTGATTATCCGGGAGATGTCCGTACAGTTGACGTCCATATCAGGAGGCTTCGGGAAAAGATCGAAGACAATCCTTCCACACCGAAGTATGTTCATACGAAGTGGGGAGTGGGCTATTATTTCCAGCATTGATTAAGAAGGATGTGCCGCGCGGATCTTCCATGGTTTCTATCATGGGATCCGCGCGTTCAGGTTTGACTGGATAGAAAGGCGGCGCTTCGAAAATGAGTCGTGGAGGAAAACTGAAACAAATCATCCAGAGCATGCATTTTCGTGTGCTGATCGTTCTGCTTCTGATTGGGCTGGTTCCGGTTTTTCTGATGAAGACGGGAATCCTGAACGGATTTGAAAATCAGACGGTTTCCATGCGTGCAGCCATGATCCGCAGCCAGTGCAGCAGGCTCAGCGCAGACATCATCGATGCTGGGTATCTGTCGGACGGCAGCTCTGATGTGGTGGACAAGGAACTGAACCAGATCGCCGAACTGTACAGCGGGAGGGTGATCCTGGTTAACAGCCGGTTTGAGATCATCCGGGATACATATCTTCTGGATGTGGGGAAGACGATCATTGCGAGGGAACTGATTGAGTGCTTCCAGGGCAAGGACACGGACTATTATAATGCGGAAAATGATTTCATCGAAGTGGTCTGCCCTGTCAGGGAGGAGCCGACAAAGACGGTGGTGGGCGCATTTATCATATCCCTTCCGACCACGGATATCATCGTCGCGCGGAGGAATCTGTCCAGGAATGTCCTGATCCTGGAGGCGATATTGATTGTGCTGATCATCGGCGCTTCGATCTATTCCTCCAGGCTGCTTGTGCGGCCCTTCGGAAAGGTGACGGCGATGATGAATTCGGGCGGGACGGATTTGCTGTCGGATGATATCTCCATGCCGGAATATACGGAAACAAAGCTCTTGTCTGAGGCATATAACCAGATGAGGCACCGCCTTCAGGCGCAGGAGGAGTCCCGCCAGATGTTTGTTTCAAATGTGTCCCATGAGCTGAAGACACCGATGACATCCATGAAGGTTCTGTCGGATTCGCTGATCCAGCAGGCTGAATTCGGCGAGGTGCCGAATGAGCTTTACCGGGAATTTATGGTTGACATCGGGGAGGAGATCGACAGGGAGAACAAGATCATTACAGATCTTCTGGAACTGGTGAAGATGGACCGGAATTCGCCGGATATCCATATCGAGGATACGAACATCAATGAGCTGATCGGCCTGATCCTGAAGCGGCTTAGGCCGATCGCCGCAAAACGGGGGATCGAAATTGCCCTGGAGAGCTATAAACCGATCATTGCCCAGGTGGATCAGACGAAGTTTACGCTGGCTGTCTCGAATCTGGTGGAGAATGGGATCAAGTACAACAAGGACAATGGATGGGTACATATTTCATTGAATGTGGACAGCACGTATTTCTTTGTCAAGGTGCAGGATTCCGGGATCGGCATCCCGGCTGCTGACCAGGAACAGATCTTTGAGCGGTTCTACCGTGTGGATAAGTCTCATTCCAGGGAGATCGGCGGTACAGGGCTTGGGCTTGCGATCACCCGCCAGGCGGTGTTGATGCATCATGGCGCGATCCGGGTGTATTCCAGGGAAGGGGAAGGCACGACTTTTACTGTGAGGATCCCATTGCGTTATGAAGAGCAGGAGTAGCCGGCAATTACCGGAGTGTATCGTTTCAAAGGCTGAGAGGATGAAAGCCGGCACTGGACGGAGGATGTATGTGATATGAAAATGCGCTGTTTCAGTTTTGCCGCCATTGCCCTCCTATGTATCCTGATCGTTTCAGGTCTTGCCGGATGCAGGGGGATGGACAAGGCTCCGGCGGACACGGGAAGCGTACCAGATGGGTCATACCGGATCTATTATACGAATCCGGAGGGGACTGCGCTGGTATGGCATGGTTTCAGTCCGCAGAGTGAAGATTTTGAGGGGATCCTCAGGGAGATCCTGAATGCGTTTATGACACCTGACACGCAAGAAGTGAGGTCTGCCCTGCCGGAGCAGGTTCAGATCAATTCCACGCTGACCGGGATCAATGAGCTGGGCGTGGATTTTAACGCGGAGTATCTGAGTCTGTCTCCTGTCAGTGAGCTTTTGCTCCGTGGTGCGCTGGCCAGCACGCTCCTTCAGCTTCCGGGTGTGGATACGGTTCGTTTTACAGTTGAATCTCAGAGCCTGGTGCTGGGAGATAAGGAGATCGGGCCGATGACGGAGGATACGTTTATTATACCGTCCGGAGAAGGGATCAATTCCTACCGAAATGCAGATATTACCTTGTATTTTCCGTCAGCCGATGGGGTCAGACTCGTCAGGGAACGCAGGAGGGTTTATTATTCGTCTAATCTGAACAAGGAGCGCCTTGTCATTGAACAGATGTTGAAAGGCCCCGGCAGTGCGGGACTTTTGCCGGTGGCTGTCGATGGTACCCTGGTGCAGGATGTTTCTGTGAGCCATGGTTTCTGTATCGTCGATTTCAGCGAGGAGATCAACAATGATCCTGTCGCAGAGGTGATCGCAGATCCGGAAAGCGTGATCTATGCATTTACCGATGCGATCATCGATTCCTGTCCGGAGGATCATATCACAGGTGTCCGCTTCCGGATCGGAGGATCTTCTGAACTCAGGTTCCGTGAGCAGGTGAATCTGGATCAGGTTTTTCTGCGCAATGCAGAGCTGATCGATGCTTCCTCCGGGAATCAGGCTGCGGAGGCTGACGGGAGCGACGCGCAGGAACCGTCGGAAGCTGCTTTGGCGGAGGCAGCGGCACCGGAAGCGGGAGCAATACCGGAGGGGGCGGCACCTGAGGCGGGAGCTGTACCGGCGGAGGCAGCGGCACCGGAAGCGGGAGCAGTACCGGCGGAGGCAGCGGCACCTGAGGCGGGAGCTGTACCTGAGGGAGCAGCGGCACCTGAGGCGGGAGCTGTACCGGAAGAAGCAGCGGCGCAATAGGCCGGAACTGTACCAGCGGAGGCGGTTGCGGGATAGTGTCGTTTATCGATATGAAACTGCCTCATTGTGTGGCATATCACTAAAATATCATAAGATCTGACCGGGATCCGGCGGACGGGATTCATTGACTTCGCTGAAAATGAATCCGTCCGCCGGGTTTCGTTTTCCTCTATGCTTTCTTTCCTTATAGAATGTGATTCAGGAAACTGCCGTTTCTTCATCAGGACAGAACCGAAGGAGGGGGATCATCATTCGGACAAGGAACAGCATTCAACCAAGGAATATCGGTCGTACAGGGAACGGTATTCATACAGGGAACAATATTTGTACAAGGAACAGAACAGGTACAGGGAATCGGTCCGGCGTATGGCAGGGAATCCGGGTTTGGGCATGCAGAACCTTCCTGAGGCGGCCGCTTTTCCTGGCTGCGCTGACCCTCATCTGTCTGATCCTTACAGGCAATGGACTTGGCATGATTGATCTCAGGGGGGAAAGGTTCGGGATTGCAGACGGGAGGAGGCTGACCGTCAGCGGGACTGTGGTGAACAGGGAATGCACAGTGAATGGTTACAGGATCACGCTGGACCGGCTTTCTTTTTTGCAGGCGGAACATGCATCTCCCCTGATGGAATCGGTCGTGAGATCTTTGAACCGATCGCTTTCTGACAGAGACCGGATGCAGGTGCATTTGCCAGATGCGCAGGATCACAATGAGCTGATGTATGGGACGCAGAAAGAGGATGGCCTTTGGGAAAACGCTGCAGGAGAGGCGGATCAGACTTCCCTTTTTGAATCGCTTCGGATCGGGGAGCAGATTATCCTGCATGGGAAGTGCACACAGCCGGAGTGCGCTGCCAATCCCGGACAGTTTGACAACAGAAGGTACTGCATTGCGCGGCACATCGTTTTGAAAATGAGTGAGGCCGGGCTGAAGGGAAAGGAAAGTCCTTCTTTCAGCCTTTACGATCAGTTCCGTAACGCACTTGCCGATCTTCGGATCGGTATGCAGAGGGGACTGGCGGATGTTTTCGGCAGGGAGGATGCGGCCCAGATCGCTGCCTTTGTGCTTGGAGACGGCTCAGGGATGGACAGTGGAAAGAAGCAGCTGTTTCGGGACGGCGGCCTGTCCTGGCTCGTATGCGTATCCAGCCTCCATATTTCGCTGATCGGCATGGCGGTTTACCGTTTTCTCAGGGGACGGCGGCTTCCCTTTGCGGCTGCCGGCGCGGCCGCATTTGTCCTGGCGCTGTGCTATGTGTTTCTGACCGGTTTTTCGGTTTCATCGCAAAGGGCATTGGCAGTGTTTTTGATCTGGCTGGGGGCACAGATCTTTGGCAGGACGCAGGATTCTCTGAGTGCCCTGTCCGTGGCGGCGGTATGGATCCTTTTCAGGCAGCCGGCCGCGCTATGGGACAGTTCGTTCGTCCTGTCATGCGTCTGTATCCTGTCTTCCGAATATGTAACGCCTGCTTTTTCGAGGATCCTCAGGCCCCGTTTTTCCTGGCATCGTTCGCTGGCAGGATCCTTCAGCCTTTATATTGGTTCCCTGCCGGCCGTCCTGTGGTTTTTTTACCAGACGACTCCTTATACATTTCTGATGTATCCTGTCATGGTTGTACTGGTGATGCTGACATTATGCTTCAGCCTGGTCGGGAGCATGTTGGGATATCTGTTTTTTCAGACCGGCCAGGCTATGTTCCTGGGTGCTGCAAAGGTGTTTGCCTGGCCGGGCAGAGTCCTTCTTGCGGTGCTTCGTTATGCATGCATGGCGGAGAGGAAGCTTCCATTCAGCGTCCTGATCCTGGGAAGGCCGGGACTTTGGCAGGTACTGGCATATTATGGGATTGTGTGTTCTTTTGTGATGGTCATTGCCAGAATGGATGCCATACATTTTTCCCGCCGCTTCCAAACTGCTGAACCTGTTCCATCCCCCCGGCATCATGTCCGGCTGCCTTCACTGAGCCCGCTGGTAAAAATACGTGTGATATTTGGAGTCCTGCTCTGTTTCCTGGCGCTGTTGATCGGGCTGAGAGAACGTCCCATTTTTCGGTTTACCTGTCTGGACATCGGGCAGGGAAGCTGTAACCTGATCGAGCACAGAGGGCATGCGTACCTGTTTGACGCGGGCTCAAGTTCCGTCAGTGATGTCTGGAGATACCGGATTGGTTCCACGCTGAAGTATTATGGCATCAGGCGCGTAGATATGGTTTTTCTGTCCCATGGGGACATGGATCACATCAATGGTTTGGAGCAGATGCTTTCTCTCTACGACAAGGACCTGTCAGGGAAGAATGCTTCTGATGTGACGATCGGCGAGATCCTGCTGCCCCGGCTCCCCAGGCAGGATGCCAGGATGGATGGGATCGTGTCAAAGGCTCTGCAGCAGGGGATTGCGGTCGGATGTGTGGAGGAGGGAGCAAGGTTTTCAGAGGGTGGCATGGAATTGGTTATTCTGCACCCGTCCCCTGCCCGCCTGACGGGAAATGCGAATGAGGACTGCATCGTGATGCTGGTGCATCTTCCCGGCCTTCGGATCCTGCTTCCCGGCGACCTGGAGAAGGAAGGAGAGGAGCGTTTTGTCAGAGACTGGAGGGAAGCAGGTCTGTTTCAGGAGGGAGAGGAAGGAAAGGGAAAAACGGAAACCGTTTTACTGGTCGCAGGGCATCACGGGAGCAGGAATGCAACTTCTTTGGACAT
>CAMJIC010000127.1 GCA_946405675.1 uncultured Clostridia bacterium | reverse complement strand
CTCATGGTTCTCCAGGATCTTGCGGAGCATCTCTTCTTCGATCTCAGAAATCAGGTTTTCCAGGCGCATCACGCCTCCGTCCCTGGTCTTGAACGGTTTCCCGTCCTTTCCATTCATCGTGCCGAACCCAAGGAAGGTCAGGCCGGTATGGTCCTCCACCAGCTTCGTCTTGCGCGCGCAGCGGAATACCTGGGTAAAATACAGATCCTGCCGCTTGTCCACCACGTAGATGATCCGGTCCGGCTTCCACTGCTCCATCCGCATGACGATGGTCGCCAGGTCCGTCGTGTTGTAGAGGGATGCCCCATCTGACTTGAGGATCATGCATGGCGGGATCTTCTTTGTATCCGATTCTTCCGCCACATCCACAACCAGCGCCCCCTGGTCGAGGTGCGCATACCCTTCCTTTTTCAGGTATTCCACCAGCCCGGGGATGTAGGGCTGCGCATCCGATTCCTTCTTCCACAGCTCAAAGGAAACGTTCAGGCTGTCATAATTTTTCTTCAGGTCCGCGATCGAAACATTCAGGATATGCTGCCAGATGGCATGATACCCTCTCTTTCCGTGCTGCAGCTGCTCAGTCGCCTTCAATGCCCTGGCACGGAATTCCTCATCCTCTTTGGACCGTTTGCTGGCCTGCGGATAAATCTGCTCCAGCTCAGAGATGGTAAAAGGTGCCTCCGCCGGATATTCCCCCTCAAAGCTGTCATCAAAATAAGGAAGATCCGGCTTTTCCTCCTCAAGCATCGCGATGATCAGCCCCATCTGAAGCCCCCAGTCCCCGAGGTGGACATCCCCGATGGTCTCATGGCCGAGGAAGCGAAGGATCCTTTTGATACTCTCCCCGATCACTGCCGAGCGCAGATGGCCGACATGAAGCGGCTTTGCGACATTTGCTCCGCCATAGTCGATAATGATCTTCTCCTTTTTCGATTCTTCCGGAACACCTAACCGTCCGTCCCCCTTCATCTCGTTCAGGTATCCTGCAAGGAACTGCGCAGACAGCTTCAGGTTCAGGAACCCGGGAGCCGCAGCTTCCACGCCTTCAAAGGCGTCACACCCCTCGAGAACGTCCGCCACGTCCCGGGCAATGATCAGAGGCGCCTTGTGGTAGCGTTTCGCGCCCGCCATCGCTCCGTTGCACTGATACTCACAAAGATCGGGACGGTTTGACAGCGTGACCTTCCCAAGTTCTCCGTCATACCCTGCTGATTCAAACGCTTCCGATACATACTTTCCGATCAGGTCCAGTATCTGTTCCATCCTTCTTCTGCCTCCCATTCATTCTGTCACTCCCACTGCCACCGGCATGCCTCCAGGTGTGCCCGACCGCAGGGGTGTGGCTTGTAAGTTCACTCTTCATGAATCCAGTCCAGATAGGACCGGACCTCCTGTTCAAATCCATTCTCTGACGGTTCATAAAACCTTGTGTCCCCAAGCTCCTCGGGCAGATACCGCTGCCTGGAGAAATGCTTCGGGAAATCATGGGCATACTCATATCCGATCCCGCGCCCGAGCTTTGCGCTTCCCTTGTAGTGCGCATCCTGCAGGTAAGGCGGAATCGTATACTGGCCTGACACAACTGCCTTCCTGGCCGAGAAAATGGCTTCCGTGCAGGAATTGCTCTTGGGGCTCACCGCCACACATATGGCAGCATGCGCCAGGATCAGCTGCGACTCAGGAAGACCGATCCGCTCTACGGCCTGGGCTGCAGATACCGCCACCACCAGTGCCTGGGGATTCGCCATGCCCACATCCTCCGACGCACAGATCATGATCCTCCGTGCGATAAAGCGGATGTCCTCACCTGCCTCCAGCATACGGGCCAGGTAAAACACCGCGGCGTCCGGGTCCGATCCCCGCATGCTCTTAATGAATGCGGAAATGGTATCATAATGCTGATCTCCGTCCTTATCGTACCTTGTCACACGTTTCTGGATGCACTCCGCCGCCACGTCCAGCGTGATATGGATCAGCCCGTCCCCTCCCCGGGGTGTGGTCAGGACGCCAAGCTCCAGCGCATTCAACGCGCTTCTGGCATCCCCTCCGGAAGCATCCGCAAGGAACGAGACCGCATCCTCATCGATCACCGCTTCAAAGGAGCCCATTCCCCTTTCCGTATCTTTCACCGCCCTTTTGATCAGGGCAGCGATGTCCTCCCTGCTGAGCTTTTTCAGTTCAAAGACCACAGACCGCGAGAGCAGAGCATTGTTTACCTCAAAATACGGATTCTCCGTTGTCGCTCCGATCAAAACGATCGTCCCATCCTCAACAAAAGGCAGCAGATAATCCTGCTGCGCTTTGTTGAACCGGTGGATTTCATCTATGAACAGAATCGTACGCTTCCCGTACATGCCAAGGGTTTCCTTTGCCTGGCTTACGACCTCCTCCATCTCCTTTTTGCCGGAAGATGTGGCATTGATCTGGCGGAACACCGCCGATGTCGTATGTGCGATGACCTGAGCCAGCGTTGTCTTCCCCGTTCCGGGCGGCCCATAGAAAATTACGGAACTGAGCTTGTCCGCACGGATCGCGCGCTCCAGCATCCGTCCCTTCCCGATAATGTGCTGCTGCCCCACAACCTCCTCCAGCGTCCGGGGACGCATCCTGGATGCCAGAGGGGAAGCGGATTCCTTCTCCTTCTGCGCTGCATATTCAAACAGATCCATCTTCCGACTCCTTTTCCCTCATAAGGCGGTCTGCAGCAGATGGAAGGTTCTCCATGGAAACATTCTTTATGGAAGCATTCTTTGCGTCCATCCTTCCATCCTGTTCCTCCATAAGGTTTCCTGCCGGAGCCGGCGAATTCCCAACCGCCGGTTCACCGTAATACAGATCCTTCTGCTTCCTCGCCGCCGTCACCGCAATCACATAGATCACCGCGCCGATGATCGCATTGCCGTTCAAGCCGATCAGGAACCATCCCAGTCCGGCGTAAGCGGCAAGCTCCAGTCCCGCTGCCTTCAGATAAGCGGAAACCTGTTCATCGGTGCGCTGTGCCAGAGATCGCTTCCAGACTGCGGAAAGCACATATCTGGTGACCCACACACTTCCCAGTACTGCAAGGATCAGGGCATAATACCAGTTTCCCGGCTTCATCCCGCGCATCAATGCGATGATGATCACAACAACAGCGACCGCTATGAGGGCAAGGACAGCATTCCGTATACGGATCTCGATCCGCCTCTCCTGTTCTTCGCTCAGCCTCTCCTGATTTCTGAGTTTCTCTATCATACCATTCAATCCCTCCCCCGCCAGGCAGCGGGTTCGTTGACAATCTCCGGGCGGAATGCCTATAATCGTTTCCAGTGTCCTGTCTCTGCCGGCAAAGCGGCCGGTGAGTGAATCCTCTCTCCGAATCCATGAAACGGAGCGGGGCGGAATGTGACTCCATGTCGTTCCATGTCAGAAAGGAGTAAGTCCAATGGCAAGCCTTTTACCCAATCATCCCATGATGCTTCTCAGCGTTGTCAACACGCAGCTGCGGGACGAATTTTCCAGTCTGGATGACCTGTGCAGGTTCTTTAACCAGGACCGGTCCGAGCTGGAAGAAAAGCTTGCAGCCATCGACTATACCTACGATGAAAAGCTGAACCGTTTCGTCTGATCCCGGCCAGGTGCCAGTTCTTATTTCCCGGCAATCCCGGCCGGATCCCGGCGCGTATTCACCGGCAGGGCCATCCGGCTGCCTTCATCGCTCGACCGTATTCTCCCGGGAGGATTCCGTTGCCGCTTCGCCGTCCGTCAGCATATCCACATATTCCTGCGGAACACCTGCCGAGGAGAGCTTTTCAAACATCCGGATCGCGGAAGCATCTCTCATATACTTGAAAAATGCTTTTCTGGAATCCACCGTGAACGCGTCGGAAAGATCCATTTCATCCAGGCTTGTGTTCTCCACCTTCCTGATATCAGCGGTCAGGGTAAACCATTCCTCTCCATTCACGGAATAGGTCATCGTCCTCATCCCGTTCTCATCCCGGAAGAATCTGCAGCTGTATTCATGTCCCTTCCAGATCAGGGTAACTGTCCCCTTCAGCCATGCATCCCGGATCTCGAGCAGGTCAAAATCCTGAATCCGCAGCAGCGGTATTATCTCGCCATTGACTTTCAGGCTGAGCGTCTCCCTGAGAATTGCATCCTTCAGGTTCCCCTGGAGAAGCAGTCCGCTGGACATGGTCGCCCCCAGCCCTGCCTTCTTTGCCAGAACAGGACCCAGCGAAAGCTCCATGGCATGGTCGGATCCGTCCATGATCGCGCTGACCTGAAGCAGTTCTGCCTTCATCCCGCTCTGTTCCATGGATACGGAAAGGTGGATCGGGATCTGGCTGCGGTCGAATGCGATGGTGGCGGCAACCTCTTTCAGCTTTGTGTAATCCTTATTGGAAGCCTGAACCAATGCATTCTGCACGATCTGCCATAAGGTTCCTTCCGGAAGCAGCCCATATGCCTTCTTTCCCACTGTCAGCCTGAATACATGCTCGGCAAAAGGACTCCTCAGGATCTCCTGGAGAAACTGATCCTCAGAAAGCATCCTCAGCGCCTCCGGTATCATCTCCTTCAGATCCTCCGCTTTGATCGATATAGCAACCGTATGGGCTTCCCTGGAAAGGCTTCCCGCCAGAACAGTCATAAAACCATTTTCTACATGAAAATACTTCCCAAGCGCACCCACATACCTGTCCACTTCCCCGCGAAGCGTCTCCAGGGAAATGGTTCTGACCAGATCATTCAGCTCTGTCAGGACCGTCGTATATTCCGCGATCATCTCAGGCGTGACCTTCCTGCCGGTGATCGTCTGCGCATCCGCCGTGAAATCTCCGATCGGGAACGCAAGAACCGTCTTCTTCAGTTCAGGACATACCAGATATATAATGTTCTGTGCACGGTCATAAGATGCCTGCAAATGATACAGCTCAGTATCATTGAACAGCAATGTGGCCTCCAGGTCTGCACCGTTGGTCTCGTTGGAAGTCCCCTGCAGCCGGACATCCGCATTCTGGATCCAGGACATGTCATCCTCGGAGCGGAAATGCTCCGCGATGGCATCCCGCATCCCGTCCGCAGCCGCCACACGCACCTCTCCCTCAAAATCAGGTATCGTAACGCTGTCCACGGTTTCCTTCGCCCGCCGCCAAAGATCAAGGAGGATCTCCCCCGGATCGATCGTGTGGCCAGGCTTAGACGCTTCAGATGCAATAACACCCTGAGATATCACGAAAACAGCAAGGATCCATACCGGTATGACCCGCAGGATATGCCAAAGCTTTCTCATATCATTTCCTCCAATTTGAAAAGGCAGACCGGCTGAATATGCACTGCCTCATACACCGCCTGTCCATTACAATCAGCTTACTATATCAAAAACATGTCTTTCACGCAATGGTTACAAATCACGCTCCTTCCGGCGGGCCGCCTGAGGCTGCAAGTCACACCCCTGCCGGCGGGCCAGCCTGTGGGTATACCCGCTGACAGGAGTGCGATCTTGCAACAATCATTTTGACCCTTACATCAGAATATGGTAAAGTATAGCAGTTGTCCGGAGGGATCATTGGAAAGAGATATACCATCAGCTATGAAGATCAGAATTCAGGAAATCCGGAAGAGTTACCGGTCTGCGCAGATCCTGCGCGGTGTGAGCATGGAAGCGGATGAGGGTTCGATGACATGCATTCTTGGAAAGAACGGATGCGGGAAGTCTACGCTTTTGTCGATTCTGGCAGGTGTCGTGCGGGCGGATTCCGGCTCCTTCCTGTATGATCCGGGTAATACGGGGAATGGTTCTTCGATCGATCTTTTCCGCCGCAGACAGGATGCTTCCCGGCTGATCGGTTACGTTCCGCAGTCCACGCCGCTTCTGGAAGAGCTTACCGCCCTGGACAACCTTCGTCTGTGGTATACCGGCGGAAGGAATGTCCTCAGGCAGGAGCTTACGGACGGGGTGCTGAAGGATCTGAATATTGATCAGTTTCTCAATAAAGAAGTGCGTACCCTTTCCGGCGGCATGAAGAAGCGTCTTTCCATCGGCTGTGCCCTCGCCCATCATCCCCGTATCCTGCTGCTCGATGAACCGGGAGCTGCGCTGGATCTGATCGCAAAGGAGCAGATCGTCACATGGCTTCGGTCATTCTGCGAAAAAGGCGGGATCGTCCTCATCGCATCACATGAGCTCAGTGAAATCGAAAGCTGCTCAAGAGCGTATGTCCTGAAGGATGGCGCCGCTGTCATGACGGATCACAAAGTGGATGCAGCGCACCTTGCTGCTCTTCTTTAACTTCTTTTATGGATTGCCGGACAGATTGCGTCCGAAAGTCAGATATAAACGAAGAAAGACAGTAACTGTTCAGAACCCGTTCTGAACAGTTACGCATCGGGCGATGCTTCGCATCCTGAATCGCCCGATGCCACTTCATTTACGCTTTCATACGCCCTCAGCAGCAAGTGCTTCGGGCTGTCCTGAACAGTTACGAAAGACATTCGTTTATAGAGAAGAAGGAAATCAATGAACCGTTTTATCATTTATACCAGGCTGCGTCTGAAGGCAGTTCTGAAAATCTTTCCTTCCATGTGCATCATGACACTCCTTTTGTGCCTTTCCCTTGGCGGCATCCTCTATCTGCAATCCGCAAGGACATTGCAGCTGGCGGAAGGGGACGAGAATGCCACTGTCCCCATCGGCATCGCGGGAGTGAACGACTCCGGCACATTCAGTGCAGCGTTCCCGGCCCTGCTTCAGCTCGATTCTTCCCGCTCTGAGGTCACGTTCAAGCTTTACGATACCAAACAGGATGCGGTAAAGGCGATCCGCAAGGGAGAGATTCTCGCTGCGATCGTCATCCCGGACGGCGTTCTCGGAACCTTGCTGGCCGGAGGGCTCGACAAAATGATCGTGGTTGTGCCTGCTTCTTCCGCAGGTCTTGAGACCCTGATCCTCCGGGAGCTTTCAAAATCCGTTTCCATCATCCTCGGCTCCATGAACAGCGCCAGCAGCACGCTTTCCGATTATTATAAGATGTCCGGAACCAATGACCCGGATGTGATCGCGAATGCCCAGACAGACCTTCTGCTCATGAGCATGCAGGATATGCTGCACCGTAATCATATGTTCAAGGTGAAGTACATCCGGGCAGGAAACCAGCTTTCCATTGAAAGCTTTTTCCTGGTCTCCCTGGTGATGCTTCTGATCCTCCTGATCGGAGTCATGTGCGCAGGCAGCTTCATCCGGTCAGACTATTCCCTTGCGAAGCTGCTGAACCTTCGCCGTCTCGGCCCATGCCGCCAGATCATCGCAGAATACGCCAGCCTGGTCGCGCTT
>CAMJIC010000126.1 GCA_946405675.1 uncultured Clostridia bacterium | reverse complement strand
GCCTCGTTATGACCACTTCGATACCTCTCCAAAGCCGCTTTCCGATCAGCGCGAGAATGATATTATCAAATCGCCGGATGAATGTCAACGGTGAAAATGAAGTTTTTTAAAATTATTTTCTCAGGAAAAGTTCCGCGATCTCCAGATCCTCAGGCGTCGTGATCTTGATATTCCGGTATGAGCCTTCCGTCAGCCTGACATGTGCAGCGCTCATCCGCTCCACGACCATGGCATCATCCGTAACATCCGTGATTCCTTCCGCGATCAGCTTCCGGTAAGCTTCATAGACAAGAGAAAATGAAAACGCCTGCGGTGTCTGGATCTGCCATAATGATCTGCGGTCAGGTGTCCGGACCGCAAAGCCAGACGGATCAGCTACCTTGATGGTATCCTTCACGGGCATTGCCGCGACGCACGCCCCATGCCGGAGCGCGTCATCAAGGCACCGGGAGATGATATTTCCGTCTACAAGAGGCCTGGCTCCATCGTGAATCAGGATACAGGATTCCCGCATCCCGCCGCTGCCACTGTCTCCATCAAGCATGCGTGACGCCGCCTTCAGTCCCTCCCACACGGAAAGATAGCGCTCCGCTCCTCCGGGAACAATGGCACGCACCTTCCCGAATCGATACTTTTCGACGATCTCACTTCGACAATATGCAATATCGTCAGGTGCCGATACAAGAATCACGTCATCGATCCGCCCAAAACCTTCAAATGCCTGCAAAGACCATGCAATCACCGGTTTTCCGCACAGGTCAAGGTACTGCTTTGCCTGCTTTGTATGCATCCGGCTTCCACGGCCGGCGGAAAGGACGATCGCGATATTGCGCGCCCTGCCTGCTGCCAGTTTGAGATTTTCCGCATTCCTGGCATCTTCTGCCATCTCGTCCATCCCTCCGTTGAAACTGTTCAGAACCTGTTCTGAACCTGTCCTGAACAGTTACCCTCCGTTTACCTTTCCCCGAGCTTCAGGTTCGGCACTGCATTCAGGCTCAGGTCAGATCGTACCCCTTTGATATATTCATAGTAGGCGGCAGCTCCGATCATCGCCGCATTGTCCGTACACAGGATGGGGCTCGGCCGGTAGAACTGTACTCCCCGCCTCCTGCACGCCTCCTCCATCGCAGCCCTCAGCGCCGAATTAGAGGCTACGCCGCCTGCGATCGCAAACTTCCGGAACCCGAATTCGTTGATCGCGCGGGCACTGTGTTCCACCAGCACGTCCACCACGGATCTCTGAAAGGATGCGGCTACATCCTCTGTCTGGATGCCCTCTCCCTTCATCCGCCTTTCATTCAGGTAATTAAGCACCGCGCTCTTCAGGCCGCTGAACGAGAAATCATACTCCGACCCGCGCACCTTCCCGCGGGGAAATTCGATTGCGAAGGCGTCCCCCTTCCGGGCTGCCTGATCAATCTTCGGTCCTCCAGGATAGCCCAGGCCGATCGCCCGCGCCACCTTGTCAAATGCCTCCCCTGCCGCGTCATCAGCGGTCTTGCCCAGGATCTCATATTCCCCATAGTCCTTCACCCGGACCAAATGGGTATGCCCTCCTGAGACGACCAGGCAGCCAAAGGGAGGCTCCAGATCCGGATTCTCGATATAGTTCGCGCTGATATGTCCCTCGATGTGGTGCACACCCACAAGGGGAAGCCTCCTCGCCCAGGCGATTGCCTTCGCCTCGGCAACCCCTACCAGAAGCGCGCCCACCAGACCAGGACCGTAGGTCACAGCCACCGCGTCCATCTCATCCAGTGCCATATCCGCATCATCCAGCGCCTGCTGCACCACCTGATTGATCCGTTCAATATGCTTCCTCGAAGCGATCTCGGGAACCACGCCCCCATACAGCGTATGGATGTCGATCTGGGAGGAAATGACATTGGAGCGCACATCACGCCCGTTTACCACAACAGCCGCCGCCGTCTCATCGCAGGAACTCTCAATTGCCAGAATTCTGATTTCTTCCTTATTCATTTTCATATGCCTCTGCTTCCTGCTCTCCTTATCCCGGTTCGGTGTCTACGCTTCCTGTTCCCCTGTCCCGGTTCGATGCCTACACTTCCGGTTCCCCTGTCCCGGTTCGATGCCTACGCTTCCTGTTCCCCTGTCCCGGTTCGATACCTATGCTTCCTGCTCCTCATACCCCAGCTCCGTGCTCATCCCGTCACGCCCGAAGACCGTATTCGGAAAGATCTTTTTCGCCATCTTTTCATATTCCTCGGGATGTGCCAAAGACGGGCTGAAATGGGTCAGCCACATTTCCTTCACCTGCGCGTCCCTGCCAATTCCTGCCGCCTCCTGAATCATCATATGGCGGTGCTCTTTGGCATTTGCCAGCTTCTCAGGGTCTCCATACATCCCTTCGCAGATAAACAGGTCGGAGCCTTTCGCATTTTCCACGATCGAAGCCGTCGGCCTGGTGTCTGTCGTATAGGTCACCTTCAGCCCTTTGCGCTCAGCGCCGAGCACCATATCCGGAGTAAACGTCCTGCCGCTTTCCGGATCGGTCACAATATTTCCCTTCTGAAGCGGATTCCAGTATTTCAGCGGAATCCCCGCGGCTTTTGCGCGTACCGGGTCAAATTTCCCGGTGCGGTCCAGCATCAGGCTGTATCCATAGCAGGTCACTCTGTGCTGTACGCGAAATGCACACAGCCGGTACCCGTGCATGGAGAATTCCTGCTGTGGCTGTTCGATCTCCACGCAGCGGACCTCGAACGGGAGCTCCGGCGCGATCACCCGAAGCGCATTCACCACACGGGTAAGCCCCTTCGGGCCAATGATCGTAAGGGGATTCGTCCGCTCCGCATTTCCCATGGTAAGCAGAAGACCGGGCAGGCCGCCGATATGGTCTCCGTGAAAATGCGTGAAGCAGATCACATCGATCGGCTTAAAGCTCCAGCCCTTCTTCCGCAGCGCAATCTGTGTTCCTTCCCCGCAGTCGATCAGAAGGCTCGAGCCTCCGACCCTTGCAATCATGGAGGTCAGATGCCTCCATGGAAGCGGCATCATACCGCCGCATCCAAGCAGACAGATATCGATCATATCACCATCCTATCCTTTCCAGACAGTAAGCAGTTACACATCATGCGGCGCTTCTCATCCGGAATCACCCGATGCCACTTCATTATCGTTTTCGTACACCTTCGGCAGCAAGCACTTCGCCGGCTAACCGATAACCGCAGAGCGCATCCCTGCCGGCGTCCATAAAATCACGGCATCCTCTTTCGGGAATTCGTAATACCCTTTGCGGACACCTTCCTGTCTGAACCCCAGGCTCTGGTACAGGGAAAGTGCTGCTTCGTTTGACGCACGCACCTCCAGCGTGAACCGTTCCACACCCTGCCTGAAGCCGTTCTCCATCAGTGCCTTCAGCATCCTCCGCCCGATTCCCATGCGGCGGCACTCCTGTCTTACCGTAACATTCGTAATATCCGCGGTTTCAAAGGATCTTTGATAACCGCAGTATCCGGCGATCCGCTCCCTGTCTGTCGCCTTCAGGAAACAGTAATAGTCCCGTTCCAGCGCTTCGCAAAAGGCACGTTCACTCCACGGGAGGGAATAGTTCTCCCGCTCGATCCGCCAGACCTCGGGAATGTCTTCCTTCGTAAGAGGGCTGAGAACAATCCTCTGCTCTTGTCCCAAAGCTGCGCTTTCTTCAATGCTTTGCTCCAATGCCGCGCTTTCTTCAATGCTTTGTCCCAATGCTGCGCTTTCTTCAATGCTTTGCATTTTCCGCACGCACCCTTTCCGCCTGAGAAACCCTCAGGTACTCCGGCCTATGCTGCGCAGCACTCTCCAGCTTCCCCATCCTTGCAAGGTCCGCGGCACGGGCCGCAACGCATCCGGCTCTCTGCCAAGCCAGGTGCGGCGGTGCGTAAATGTGCGCAGACTTCATGCTTTCTTCGATCAGCCCATGGTACACCTGCGCTCCGTCTCCAGACAGGATGACGCTCTTTCCCTTCTCCCGGGACAACACATCCAGCTTTTCACACAGAGAAACAACATCGATGGGAGTCTGATCCATGACAACACAAAGCGGATCCTCTCCGGTCTGCTCATTCAGGTTGTCCTGAGGCTGGGAGGAATCCAGGATGTCCCGGGGCCGGCAGAACCGGAAAGAATAAATGCCGGCAAACACCTGATTCCTGCGCGCATCCATCATCGGCACGATCAGACCGTCAGAACCATAATAGCTGTAAGCCATCGCTTCCAGCGTAGGAACATGAATGATCGGTTTGTTCAATGCAAGGCCGATCCCTTTGGCTGTAGCGGATCCGATCCGAAGGCCCGTAAACGATCCAGGCCCTCCCGCGACGGCGATTGCATCCAGACTGTCCAGATTCAGATCCAGCGTCCGCCTGACCTCCTCCAGCATCGGCATCAATGTCTGGCTGTGCGTCCGCCTGAAATTCACCGTATACTCCGCCAGGAGTATCCCGTCTTCCATGACAGCCACACTGGCCGGCATCCCCGAACTGTCAATCGCAAGTAGTTTCATCATGATAGATCTGACCTCTCTCGTGGTTTCCACCTTCGAATCTGTAAATCAGCAGCAATGATTCGTGCTGCCCTGAACCTTTCCTTTACAGCTTTTTTTGATTTGCATCACTGGCGCACGGCACCTTCCGATGCCGTCGTCTGCAGGATCTCACGCCAGTCGGTTCCCTTTGACAGATCCTTGCGGATCTCAACCCTCCTGACCTTCCCCGGCGGGAGCGCATCGATCAGATCCGATATCTGATCCGCCCATTCGATCAGGCAGACGCCTTCTCCATAGACATAATCCTCCCATCCGATCTCAAGCATCTCCTCGCTGTCCCCGATCCGGTAGACATCAAAATGATAAAGGGGAAGCCTCCCCCCTTCATATACCTGCAGGATGGTGAAGGTCGGGCTGTTCACAGCCTCCCGGATCCCAATGCCTGCGGCGAACCCCTGTGTGAAAACAGTCTTGCCTGCCCCAAGGTCTCCGATCAGTGTCACCACCTCGCCTGCCCTGGCACTTAGGCCCATCTGGTATCCTGTCTCCCAGGTCTGCTGTGCGCTGCCGGATTCCTGCCGATACCGGTTCAGCTCCTCCGGCTTCTTCAGGAAGGAAAACGGATCCTCCGGATGCGCAATGAACTGCATCAGCATATAGGCGCAGTTCGCGGCAGCTTTCTCTTCCCGCAGGATACGGATCGCCTCCTGCCTGTCAGCCAGGACCACATCCAATTCCTCCGAATCCTCCAGCCCCTCCCTGCTGATCGTTCCGTCGCAGTATCCGTAGACAAGGATGCAGCTTTCATCCGTCATGCCCACCGAATTGTAAAATGCCCGCTCATACATCGGATCGACATCGAGCGGATGGAACACAAGCCCTGTCTCCTCCTTCATTTCACGGACAGCAGCCTTCTTATATGATTCATGACGCTCGATCAGGCCTGCCGGGAGTTCATACACATACCCCGCAAGCGGATAACGGTACTGGCGGACCAGAACCACGCAGTCATGCCCTTTCCCTGCCAGGCCGAAGATCACGACACCATCCGGCGTATTTTCCCCCGTGGAAAGATCAAGGGCGGAAATGTCCTGTGCCCTGGATGCCATATAGTATGATCCACGCTTTCCGATCCGGTTGATGGTCGAAAGCTCATAATAGTTCAAAAAACGGTTGTGGGTGATCTGCGTCACCTTTTCCACACTGGCCATCGCTGCCTCCATCTGTACAGGCTTGTCACAGCAGTTCCTCAGGCTCCTTCCGGGTGGAAAACCTTCCACCCTGCCTTTTCAAGCGCAAACAATAAGACGACCCCGAACACTCCGCAGGAAATGACCTCACCTGCACCGACTGTCAGCATCTGCATCCAGATCGGAACCGGGATCCCGTATCCATAGAACAGGACAAGAGGCACAATGATCGTATTGGCAGCAATCGGCGGCACGGGAAGAAGGAACTTCACCGCATGCCCCGCCCTGTCTTTCCGGATCTTACTTCCGATCGCCCAGGTTCCCAGTGCGCCGATCAGTGTCGCAAGGCTTCCAAACACAACATCCAGCGGGATCGCGCCTCCGATCATATTGCCGATCAGGCAGCCAATGAACAAACCGGGGATAGCTGCCGGTGTGAAAAAGGGCAGTATGGTAAGCGCTTCCGCGATCCGGACCTGGATATCCCGGAAGCTTATGGGTGCAAAAATCTGGCAAAGCACAACATACAATGCAGCGATCACAGCTGCCTGCGTCAGGTATAAAGCCCCTTGTTTTTTCATTCTTTCGTATCTCCTTGTTTCAGTTCTCCTTGCTGTGTGATCAGTAATCCCCTTTTTGTGCCATCCGGGGATTACCGGTTTTCAGCAGTTTCTTCGATGGGCATATCCACGAACATATGAAAGCTTCCATACTCTGATTTCATTCATTCATGCAGATATCACAAACAGCTCATCTCCTACAGCGCGCATAGAATAGCATTTTCCAGTGAAATCTGCAAGGATGGATCCCTCATTATAATTCACGCCCAGGCCAGCGGTTACGAGTCACAACCTGGCCGGGGCGTAACTTGTAACTGCCAGCGGGTTACAGGCTGCCCAAGTGCCTGATGTGTGACTTGTAACATCAGCGGGCCGGCAGCGTACTTTTTCATTTACTGCTACGCTGAAAATGAGGTATGATATGCTAAGGATCTGTTACAGAATAACTTGTACATCTGACTTGTCCAAACGCTCATCTGCTGCGTTGGAAAGCCTCGCCGTAGCCCGCTACGGCTGCGTTTTCCTCCTTGCATATGAACGTTTGTCCTGCGTCATATGTACAAGTTATTTCTGAACAGCTCCTTAAGTTTTTCAACCAGGTTCCGGACTGTCAGATTCAGAAAACAAGACAGGCAGGGGTTCTGGGAAAATGTTTACGGCAGCTGTTCAGAATCTGTTCCGGCCAGTTGCGTTTACAGATCAGAAAGATCAGGAGAAACAGCTTATAAATGAGTAAGATTTCCAATGCCGCCCACAGCATGGAGAAGCTGGACGAACTGGCCCGCAGAGATACCTGGCTGTGCCGCCTTCATCCCCTCTCCAAGCTCCTTGTTACGCTCCTGTATCTGATCCTGGTGGTATCCTTTCATCCCCGCCAGCTGACCGGTGTGATGGGGATGTCTCTTTATCCCTTTGTCCTGTTCCTTGCCGGAGACCTTTCTTTCTCCAAAGCACTCTACCGGCTTCGGGTCGTACTTCCCATCGTATGTATGGTCGGCATCCTGAACCCTTTTTTTGATACACAGCCTGTTCTCAGGATCGGGAACTTTACGGTGACAGGCGGCATGCTAACCATGCTCAGCCTGAT
>CAMJIC010000125.1 GCA_946405675.1 uncultured Clostridia bacterium | reverse complement strand
GGGCACGCTCCTTCGGAGCTGGGCGGTGTCCGGTTCGTCTCCGCCTGATGCGGAGACGAACCTATAGGTGAATGCGTGCCAGGTCTTTACCCTGGAGGGAGAATGAAAGCATGTTGTCAATGGTACTGACACTGATGGGCGGGATTGGCCTGTTCCTTTACGGGATGAGCCTTCTGTCTTCATCGCTTCAGCAGATTGCGGGAGGCAGGCTGGAGCAGACACTTGAGAGGCTGACGAACAACAGGCTGAAGGCCTTCGCGCTTGGGACGGTTGTCACTGCCGTGATCCAGAGCTCGGGTGCGACAACGATCATGCTGGTCGGTTTTGTCAATGCCGGGATCATGAAGCTGATCCAGGCGATCCCCGTCATGATGGGTGCCAATATCGGTACCACGATGACCGCACAGTTGCTGCGTCTGGCAGGAGACGGCGGCGCGGCTTCCTTTGCGGATCTTCTGAAGCCATCCACCATTGCCCCGGCGATCGTGATGGTGGGCGCATTTGCCCTGCTTGTGGTCAAGAAGAAGAAGCACAAGGGGATCACGAGCATCTTCATCGGCTTCGGCATTCTGTTCATGGGGATGTCAACGATGGAGACGGCACTTGCCCCTCTGAAGGAGTCAGAGGCGTTTATCCGTGTATTCACGATGTTCCGCAACCCGCTCCTGGCTATCCTGGTCGGGATTGCCGTTACGACGATCCTCCAGTCAAGCTCGGCATCGGTCGGCCTGCTTCAGGCGCTTTCGTCCACCGGCGTCATTACCTTCAGCATGGCGGCTCCGATTGTGATCGGCATGAACATCGGTAAGACGGTTCCGGTCATGATCGCTTCGATCGGGACAGATAAGAACGCGAAACGGCTTGTCCTGGTTGATCTGATGATGAACCTGATCAACGGTGCGGTCTTCTTTATTGTGATCTATTCCTTCCAGGCGCTTGTCGGATTCAGCTTCTGGGAAAATACCGTGACAAGGGATTCTGTCGCGAACTTCCACTCGCTGTTCAATGTGGTGATGAGCCTGATGCTGATGCCCTTCACCAAGCTCCTTGCCCGCATGTCAGAGGCGATTATCCGGGTGGAGGAGGAGAACGACAAGTCCAGCACACTCAGCCTTCTGGATCCCCTTTTTATCAATACGCCGGCGCTTGCCCTGGACCAGTGCAAGAAGGTTGTGGATGAGATGGGAGTCGCGGCCAAGGAGAACCTTGACACGGCGCTTCGGCTTGCCCTTGACTGGGATGAAAAGGTATACGAGGAGATGCAGGCGAATGAGCGTTTCCTTGATAAGGCGGAAACTCAGCTTGGCGCATACCTGGTGAAGATCAATGCCCAGTCCATCAGCAAGCAGGAGAACCGCCGTTCCAATGAGCTGCTTCATTGCGTGGGAGACTTTGAGCGTATCGGGGATATGTGCATCAAGATCGCGAACGTCGGCGCCTTTGACTCGGAATCCAATATCAGCTTTACGAATGTGGGACGCAGGGAGCTGGAGAGCATCGCGAACGCGACGCGGAAGATCCTGGATATGGCGGTAAGCGCATTTACCAATACCTCTGAGGCGGACGCCGCCCGCGTCCAGCCGCTCGAAGAGGTCATTGACGGATTGAAGGAGCTTCTGAAGAACCATCATATCGACCGGCTGCAGGATGGTACCTGCGGAGTCCCGGCCGGAATATCCTTCCTCGAGATCATCAATTCCCTCGAGCGGATCTCGGATCACTGCTCGAGCATCAGCATCTATGTGATGCAGCGGATTTCGGGCTATTATTTTACAGACAAGCATTCCGCGGAAGCGCATCTCAAGCCCGGCGCGGAGGAAGAGTACAAGGCACTCTTTGCTTATTATAAGATGCAGTATTACGATCCGGTGGACACGACAAGACGGGTGGACCGGCTGGCGTGAGCCGGTTTTCATGAGGCTGCAGGC
This sequence comes from uncultured Clostridia bacterium, assembly GCA_946405675.1. GTDB lineage: Bacteria > Bacillota > Clostridia > Lachnospirales > Lachnospiraceae > Porcincola. Next base: position 5,412 of record CAMJIC010000125.1, on the reverse strand, counting down.
ATAAGGCTTATGCACTTATGCCTGCAGCTTTTTCGATACAAGTCACACCCCCGCCAGCGGGCGCACCCACAGGCCGGCCGCTGGCGGAGGTGTGACTTGTATCTCTTTTTCAGCTCTTGACAAAAGCAAGTGAATCGATTATGCTTCATATACCTACTTGACAGGTAGGTATAAAAGACAGGGCGATTCGGGGGAAGCGGCCCTGAAGAAGGAGGAGCTGATGATTTACGCTGATAATGCGGCGACGACGAAGATGAGCCGGGCTGCAATGGATGCAATGAGTGCCTGTATGGCGGACTGCTGGGGCAATCCGTCCAGCCTGTATGCGCATGGGCAGAGGGCGAAGGAGGTTCTGGAGGATGCCAGGGAGCGCATTGCGGCGTGCCTGGGGTGCAGCGCCCGGGAGGTCACATTTACCTCAGGAGGGAGCGAGGCGGATAACCAGGCGATCCTGACCGCGGCGCGCCTGGGGGAGAAACAGGGTAAGAAGCATATTGTTTCCACTGCTTTTGAGCATCATGCGGTTCTGCATGTGCTTGAGAAACTCGAAAAAGAGGGATTTGAGGTCACGCTTCTGGATGTACACCGGGATGGGATCGTGACTGCGCAGCAGGTGGAGGATGCGATCCGGGCGGATACCTGTCTGGTGACGGTCATGTATGCCAACAACGAGATCGGCACGATCCAGCCGATTTCAGAGATTGGCCAGGTATGCCGCAGGAAAGGTGTTCTGTTCCATACGGATGCCGTTCAGGCTGCAGGCCACATCCCTGTTTCCTTCAGGGAGCAGTACATAGACATGCTGTCCTTGTCCGCGCACAAGTTCCATGGACCGAAAGGGATCGGGGCTTTGGTCGCGAGGAAGGGCGTGCGCCTTGAGCCGTTGATCCATGGCGGTGCCCAGGAGCGGGGGAAACGTGCAGGCACGGAGAACCTTCCGGCGATCGTGGGTATGGCGGCTGCGCTGGAGGAGGCATGCAGGAATCTGGAGCAGAATGCGGAGCGGATGTCCGCGCTCAGGGACCGCCTGATTGACGGGCTGGATCAGATTCCCTACGGGGAATTGAATGGAAGCAGGAAAGACCGTCTTCCGGGAAATGTGAACTTCTGCTTTGAAGGGATCGAAGGGGAATCTTTGCTGTTGCTTCTGGATGACAAGGGAATCTGCGCTTCGTCCGGGAGTGCCTGTACCTCCGGTTCCCTGGATCCGAGCCATGTGTTGCTGGCGATCGGACGCCCGCATGAGGTTGCCCACGGATCCCTGCGCCTGAGCATTTCGGAGGAGACGACGCCACAGGAGGTCGAGACCATCATTTCCTCAGTGGCGGATGTCGTGGACTATCTGCGGAACATGTCTCCTTTCTGGAGGGATCTGATGACAGGAAAGCGGCAGCACGTATTTGATAAATAAACGTAACGGTTCAGAACAGCCCGAAGCGCTTGCTGCCGAAGGCGTATGAAAGTTACAAAGAAACAGACAGCTAGCGGGAGGAAACACAATGGCTTTATACAGCGAAACCGTGATGGATCATTTCCGGAATCCGCGAAACGTCGGCATCATTGAGGATGCGGACGGTGTCGGGGAAGCGGGAAATCCTGTATGCGGGGACATCATGAAGATTTATCTGAAGATCGACGACGACAGAATTGCAGACGTGAAATTTGAAACCTTCGGATGCGGGAGCGCCATCGCATCCAGTTCCATGGCGACCGAACTGATCAAGGGAAAACCGGTATCCGAAGCGATGGCGCTGACGAATAAAGCAGTGACGGAGGCGCTGGACGGATTGCCCGCTCATAAGCTGCACTGTTCCGTACTTGCGGAAGAAGCGATTCAGGCTGCCTTTAAGGATTATTATGATAAGAATCATATCCCTTATGATGCATCGTTGTTCCAGGGGCGTTCCTGCCATAAAGAGGCGGATGCGTGAGGATATGGGCTTGCAGGTCACGCCCCGCCTGCGCACCCACAGGCCGGCCCGCTGGCAGGGATGTGACTTGTAACGACTTGCAGCGGCTAAGCTGCCATCGCAAGGTGAAAATGTGTCATCTGTGCTGTATATATGTTAATATATAAGAACAACGGAATCGATGATCCGCTGGCAGGATTGCTATGTTCAGGAGGAAGACGCTGGGTCATCCGCGCTTTCTTAAGCGGTCTTGCCGGGAGGAGGGCATGTGGCTGTATGGTCTGCGGTCCGTCATTTTCGGATCGGGCCATAGGGCGGAAGGACAGACAGGTGAAGGCATATGATGGTATCGACAAAGGGACGGTATGCGCTCAGGGTTATGATCGATCTGGCGGAGAATTGCAATGGCGGGTATATTCCGATGAGAGAGGTGGCGAAAAGGCAGGATATTTCGCTGAAATATCTGGAACGGATTCTTCCGGCACTGGTGGGTGCCCGTCTGGTGGAGGGGATTCATGGAAAAGGAGGCGGATACTGCCTGACGCGCGAGCCCTCCGGGTATACGGTCGGGGAGATCCTGAGAGCCACGGAGGGTGACATCGCTCCCGTTGCATGCGTGGAATGTGACGCACAGTCATGCGGCCGGGAGGATCGCTGCAGGACGCTTCCCATGTGGAAGGAATTGAAGGAGCGGATTGATGAGTATGTCGATCATGTAACACTGGCGGATCTGATGAACCGGAAGGAAGCGTGAGCCGGATACAGAATGGCTGCCCTGCCGGCAGGAGGGCGGCCTGCAGCTGCAGCGGCTTGTAATCGTAACAGGGCAGAAACTGTTCAGTACAGCCCGAAGCACTTGCTGCTGAGGGCGTATGAAAGCGTAGATGAAGTGGCATCGGGCGATTCAGGATGCGAAGCATCGCCCGATGCGTAACTGTTCAGAACAGGTTCTGAACAGTTACACAGGGCAAAGGAATTGCAGACAGGAGGAGGTATGTGATGTCCGGAATCAAGGAATCATTTGTGGAACTGATCGGAGGAACACCGCTCCTTAGCGCATCGCGCTACAGCGAGTCGGCGGGTTTAACCCGGAATGTGCTTCTGGCGAAGCTGGAATACCTGAACCCGGCGGGTTCTGTGAAGGACAGGGTTGCATGGGGGATGATCCGTGATGCCGAGGAGAAGGGAATTCTGAAGAAGGGGGCAACGATCATTGAGCCGACCAGCGGCAATACCGGGATCGGGCTGGCTGCTGTCGCCGCAGCGAGAGGCTATCAGGCGATTTTCACCCTGCCGGAGACGATGAGCGTTGAGCGAAGGAAGCTTCTGATGGCTTATGGGGCGAAGCTGGAGCTGACGGAAGGGTCAAAGGGAATGAAGGGGGCGATCGAAAAAGCGGAGGAGCTGAAGGCGTCGATCCCGGGTTCTGTGATCCTGGGCCAGTTTGAGAACCAGGCGAACCCGGCTGAGCATTACCGGACAACCGGCCCTGAGATCTGGGAGCAGACAGAGGGGAAGGTTGACGTCTTTGTGTCAGGCGTCGGCACCGGCGGAACCGTCACCGGAACCGGGCGTTATCTGAAGGAAAAGAATCCGCAGATAAAGATCGTGGCTGTCGAGCCGGCCTCTTCGCCGGTGCTTTCCGGTGGAAATGCAGGTGCGCACAAGATCCAGGGGATTGGCGCAGGATTTGTTCCGGGGACGCTGGATACGGATATCTACGATGAGGTGATCACGATCTCGAATGAAGATGCGTTTGAGGAAGGGCGCAGATTCGCCCGTTCCGAAGGGATTCTCGTAGGAATCTCCTCCGGCGCTGCCCTGAAGGCCGGAGCCATCCTTGCCGCCAGACCGGAGCTTGACGGGAAGAACATTGTTGTCCTGCTTCCGGATTCCGGCGACAGATACCTTTCCACCTCACTGTTTGAGTAATATATGTCTCAAGTGCAATCAGGTATCGTTCCGCTGGCAGGCAAGCTTGTCGAGCGGACATGCTTTTTTGACTGGAGCTATAGATCAATGCTCCGGGAAATGGGCTTGCTGCCCGGGTGAATGCAGCCGGGGCAGCGTCAATACCCGGCAATACAAAAAGAGACCCTTTGCCTGCGCACAGGCAGAGGGTCTCTTTTTGTGTTGATTCATTGATGCAGTTTTGTGTATCCGGCTCAGAGCGGTGATGATGGCTTGATGAATGGGTCAGAAGTCATATTCTTGCCCACAGGCCGGCATTCTGACAGGGGGTGACTTGTTACGATGAATGGCAGATGAAGGGTAGATGAATGGTAGAAGAAGGAACTTCTGCGTGCTCCACTGTAGAAAAAACGACATTTGTGTGTTAATATGTCTAATTATAGTGATAATGCGAAATTCAGGTGTGAGAAAGGGGTGGGGATATGGCAGTTTTGAACAGACTTCTTTCAGAGTGTATCAGGGATGCAGACGCCCTTGGCGGGCTCCTGAACCTGTCCTTGGAGGAGACGAAGCGGATCAGGGAGATCTCGGAGCGCTATCCGATCTGTGTGCCGCCGTATTATCTGGGATTGATCGATCCGAAGGATCCACAGGATCCGATCCGCCGGATCTGTATTCCCGGCATGCAGGAGCTGTCCGGGACCGGAATGGAGGATACCAGCGGGGAAGGAGATAACACCGTAATCCGCGGTATGCAGCACAAGTACCGGCAGACGGCTCTGATCCTGACGACGAACCAGTGCTCCATGTACTGCAGGTTCTGCTTCCGGAAGCGGATGGTTGGCTATTCGGAGCATGAGACGGCTGAACACGTGCAGAAGATGGCCGAATATGTGGCGCAGCACACGGAGATCAACAATGTCCTCCTGTCCGGAGGAGATGCCTTGATCAATCCCAACGAGACGATCGCCATGTACCTGAAGACATTCTCTCAGATTCCGACGCTTGATTTCATCCGGATCGGAACCCGGACGCCGGTGGTACTTCCCATGAGGATCTACGAAGATGAGGAGCTCCTGAATCTGCTGAAGGAATATGGCAGGAAAAAGCAGATCCTGATTGTCACGCATTTCAACCATCCGCATGAGATCACGGACAAGGCCCGGAAGGCGATCGACGCGCTGACCGGGTGCGGATGCATCATCCGGAACCAGACCGTTCTTCTCAAGGGGGTCAGTGATGACCCGAAGACGCTTGCCGCGCTCCTGAACCGCCTGGTATCGATCGGCGTGATCCCGTACTATGTATTCCAGTGCAGGCCCGCAAGAGGTGCCCTGGATGAATTCCAGGTACCGATCCTGAAGGGATCAGCCATCGTGGAGGAAGCAAAGAGCATGATGAACGGGCAGGCAAAGAGCATTCATTACTGCATGTCGCATGTGACAGGAAAGATCGAGATTCTCGGGACGGTCGAAGAGAGAAAGATGCTGTTCAAGTATCACCAGGCAAAGTACGCAAAGGATAATTCCCGTATTTTTGTGAAAGAACTGGAAGAGAACCAGTGCTGGCTGTAGGGACTGCCGCCCCATTG
>CAMJIC010000124.1 GCA_946405675.1 uncultured Clostridia bacterium | reverse complement strand
TCCTCGATCAGCCTGATATATTCCTGCGGCATCTCATCGATATGCCGTTCATAATAACTGTACAGATTGGTCAGTAGGAACGGGACTTTCTTCTCCTCCGCCTTCGCTCTGCTGTCCGTGTACAGGTTCTCATACATGAAGGAGCGCAGCTCAACCAGCCACCCCTCTGTCTCCTCAGACATACGGACTTCTTCCTGGCCAATGCTGTGATAGATGATATCATGCATCATCCGGTCAAGGCGCTCCTTGGGGGATGCGCCCAGGTTTTTCCGGATCGGCTCCGGAATATCGGATTCTGTCATAAGGCCTGCCCGCTCCGCGTCGTCGATGTCATGATTGATATACGCGATCTTATCACAATAGCGGACGATCTGCCCCTCCGGCGTGGAAGGATTGAGGCCCCACTGATGGTTCAGGATCCCGTCCCTTACCTCCTTTGTCAGGTTCAGGCCCCTGCCGTCCCTCTCCAGGCGTTCCACGACCCGGACACTTTGTTCATAGTGATGGAATCCCAGCGGGCATATCTTCCCCAGCACGCGCTCCCCTGCATGCCCGAAGGGCGTATGCCCCAGGTCGTGCCCCAGCGCGATCGCCTCCGTCAGATCATCATTCAAAAGAAGTGCCCTCGACACGGTACGCGCAAGCTGGGAAACCTCCAGCGTATGCATCAGCCGGGTGCGGTAGTGGTCGCTGACCGGCGCGATAAAGACCTGGGTCTTCTGCTTCATCCGCCTGAATGACTTGCTGTGGATGATCCTGTCCCGGTCTCTCTGATAGACAGTGCGGATCTCATCCTGCGCCTCATCCCTGTCGCGCCCTCTGCTGTATGCAGCATGGGACGCGAAGGGGCTCAGGAATTCAAGCTCCCTTCTCTCGGCCTGCTCCCGGATCGTCATCCCATGCCGGATATCAGCCTGCTCCTTCGCAGCCCTGTCCACAAAACTGTCCATAGGAAAGCCGGCATGCTCCGTACCGGAGACGAATTCCCGCTCCTTGTCCATCACGATCTCGCTTTCTTCTTCCTGAATTCCGTCATCAGCCAGGCAAATCCGCCTGCCGGGATCCCGACCCCTCTGGCCGGCCGATTCTCACCCGTGATCAGGTCGATGTAATCCTCCCGCTCATTCACCCATGCGGTCTCATCGTGGTCGCTGAAGTTAAACAGCGCGATCAGCTTCTCCCCTTCATAATAGCGGCCGATCCCAAGCACATGGTCATTCCAGGTCTCAATAATCCAGACATCCGCCTCATCCCTGAACGCCGGATGCTTCAGGCGCAGCTTCTCCAGAGTTCTGATCGACTGGAACAGCCGCCCCTGAACCGTCTTTTTATTCTTTCTCTTTTTCGCCGCCTCCCAGTCCAGCCGGCCCCGGTGCAGGTAACGGGAATCCTCCCGCTTCAGCGGGTCATCATGGTAGGTATAGTCATTCTCCTGGCCGATCTCATCCCCGGAGTAAAGAACAGGGATCCCGCTCTGTGTAAACAGGAAGGCATGCAGCATGAGATCAAGCCTGAGCGCCTTCTCCAGCTTCTCGTCATTTCTCTCATACAGGGCCGCTTCGATCCCGCACAGGCTCGCCGTCGTTCCGCACAGCCTGGCGTCGCCAAGCCTTGGATCATCATTGTACAGTTCTCCACGTGCGTCCGACTGGAATGTCATGCCGCGGAAATACTCATTCAAAAACTTTTTATGTGCCACCTCATCGACACCGAACTGCCGGAGGAACCCATAATCCAGCCCCCAGCCGATATCGTCATGACACCTGAGGTAATTCAGGAATGTATACTGCCTGGGAAGGGCAAACACCGTCTCCAGCTGATGCCGGAGCAGCCTCACATCCTTCGTCGCGACCGTATGCCAGGTGGTCGCCATCGTGGTAACGTTATACAGGATGTGGCATTCCGGCTTGTCCACCGAGCCAAAGTATGGAACAACCTTTGACGGTTCCATGACCACCTCGCCCAGAAGAAGCGTTCCCGGGCACACCACCTCCGCAGCCATCCGCATGATCCGCACCAGGGTATGAACCTGCATCAGATTGCGGCAGGGTGTCCCAAGCTGCTTCCAGATGTAAGGAACCGCGTCGAGACGAATCACGTCCACACCCTTGTTGCACAGGTACAGCATGTTATCCGTCATGTCGTTAAATACCGTCGGGTTCCAGTAATTCAGATCCCACTGGTAAGGATAAAAGGTTGTCATGACAACCTTTCCCGCTTCCTCGCACCAGGAGAAATTCCCCGGAGCTGTCGTAGGAAAGACCTGGGGAACCGTCTTTTCAAATTCATTCGGGATCGACCAGTTATCAAAGAAAAAGTACCTGTCCTGATATTCCTTCTCGCCGGCTCTCGCTCTCCTTGCCCATTCATGGTCCTCGCTGGTATGGTTCATCACGAAATCAAGGCACAGGCTCATGCCCCGCCCATGGCAGGCATCCGCAAGCGCCTCCAGATCCTCCATGCTTCCAAGCGCAGGATCGACACTCCTGAAATCGGATACGGCATAGCCTCCGTCGCTGCGCCCCTCCGGACTCTGCAGAAGAGGCATCAGGTGGAGGTAATTCACTCCGCACTCCCTGATATAATCCAGGTGCTCCTCCACCCCCTTCAGATTCCCGGCAAAACACTGGGTATACATCAGCATTCCGATCAGTGTGCCATCCTTATACCATGCAGGAAGCGCTTCCCTGGATTCATCCAGCCTGCGAAGCTCTTCTTTCCGCTCAGAATAATTGCGGTACAGCATCGAGAGAAAATACTCAAATGCATTCTCATCCCCATGGTACAGTTCCCCATACAGCCACTTCATCTCATCGTAGCATCTGGAAAGCCGTTTCGTGAACACCTCATCCCAGTTCTCTCTTACGGTCATGTCTTTCCTCTCTTTACATTCTGGCCCGGCAGCCGGGCATCCTTTTGAATTTTTTCCAAGGGTCTTTCGATCAATCACTTACAAATCCTGCCTTTTCATACGGGCTTTTGGATCTGTGCTGAACAGATATCTCCATTATAGACCACTCAGCATGGAGAAATGTATTGATACTTGTTCCTTTTCCATAGAAAAAAAGGCTGCTTTCACCATTGTAAACCGTCACATTGACGGACATTGCACCAGAACCTCCGGAAGGAAGGAAATGAGATCCCCTGCTTTCATGGCGCGTGTACTAAGTGCATTTGCGGCAAGGTCGCCTGCAAGCGCGTGAAGAAGCACTCCGGCCTTTGCAGCATCCGCCGGATCCGCCCCCTGGGCAAGCAGGCCTCCGATGATCCCTGTCAGGACATCCCCGCTTCCTCCCTGCGCCATCCCTTCATTTCCATAAGGATTGAGCCACGCCTGATCCATATCCGCGATAACGGTCCTTGCGCCTTTCAGTACACATACACAGCCAAGCTTCTCCTGGCAGGAAAACGCCATTTGAATCGGGTCGGCCTGAACCTGCCCCGCAGACCATGCCTTATCCAGGAACAGCGATGACAGCCTGCTCATCTCTCCCGGATGGGGCGTAAGGACCGCTCGAGGAGGCAAAAGTCTGGAAAGCCCCGCGTCAGCAGCGATCAGGTTCAATGCGTCTGCATCTATCACGATGGGTCCCTTCCAGCCGGAAAGGATTCCCTCGACAAGCGCATGGCTTTGCGAACTCTGGCCAAGGCCAGGGCCGATCGCAACCGCATCCGCCCAGGCAAGGTGAGCGGAAAGATCCGTTTCCTTTGTCCACGGCGCAAAGAGTGCTTCCGGCAGCGTGCTCTGAAGCACTGTCCGGTTCTCCTGGTCTGACAGAATGCGGACAAGGCCGCACCCGCTGCGAAGCGCGGCGCCCCCTGAAAGATATGCAGCCCCGGCCATCCCTTCTGAACCGGCAGCCAGGAGCAGTTTTCCATAGGTGCCCTTATGTGCATCCGGGCGGCGGCGCGGCAAAAGGTCGCGTAGATCCGTCTTCTCCAGCGCATACACCGGCTCGCTTTCCCATTTCACACACGCATCCGTAATCCCCACATCCTTCACGAGGATCTCTCCGCACATAGCGGCACCGGGATACAGCATCTGGCCAAGCTTTTCATACTGCATGGTCACAGTCAGGTCTGCCTGAACCGCACATCCCAGGATCTGGCCGGACGAGGCGCTGACACCGGAAGGCATGTCAACTGCCATCACAGGCGTATCCACCCGGTTTACGGCACCGATCACATCCGCATAGCGTCCGATGATCTCCGTTTTCAGGCCGATCCCGAACAGGGCATCCAGGATCAGGTCATATCCCTTGAGCGAAGCCTCGTCCGGAAGCTCCCTGCCGCCGTATCTTTGAAAAATCTCCGCTTCCAGGCTGCACTCCGGGGTTCTGCGGTCATGCTTGCCCACAAACAGAACATCCGCACATCTTCCGGCAAGGTTCAAAAGCCTTGCCGCCGCATATCCGTCCCCGCCGTTGTTCCCGCTTCCGCAGATCACCAGGATTCTCCGCGCATCGGGAAAACGCTCCAGCACCACGTCCCTCACGGCCATGGCCGCCCGTTCCATCAAAACAATGGAAGGAACCTTAAAGTGTCCGATCGTCGCCTTGTCGCATGCCGCCATCTGCTCCGCGTTCAACAGATACCTCATTCCCCACCTCCTGTGATTTCCGAATCCTGACGATCCCTCTCCTTACATTCCCGAATCTGAGCGATCCCTTCTCTATTAATGCTGCAGCTCTTTGCAAACACCCGAAACAGGATACGCAGCCTATGATAATACATCCTGCATGGACGAATGGACAAACGATTTCCATCATGCGTATCAGAATGCGCATCAGAACGTCTCAGGGTATATCCCCGCAAGCTTCAGCTCCTGCATCGCTGCCACGACCTCCTGCTTATCCTCTGCATAGGTCACTCCATGCCAGACATCATGCACGGTAAATACCTTTACGCCGGCCTTCCCCTCTTCCATCAGGTCATTGACCACAAATGGCAGGAAATACTCGCATTTTTCAGGATTTTCCTTCAGCCCACTCTCCAGAAACTGCGGAAAACGCTCCTTCAGTTCCTTCATGAAGGATTCCGGAAATCCCCACATATTCATCGAAACCACGCTGTCCGGATCCAATGCAGTCCAGGTTTTCCCATCATCCTCTGAATAAGCCGCCCCCTCCGTCGTACGGATGATCTTCGTGCGCTCCGTGATGGAGGTCAGGCTGCCGGACGCATCCGTGCTGCACACTCCCCTGGCAACCGATCCATGGTCTGTCAGCGTATTCTTCAAAAGGTATCCGGCCATCACATACGTGCCACAGCAGCCATCCTCCTGAGGCCTTGTCAGAAACTCATAAACCAGGCGGAACGCCTCCGGCCCATAATAATCATCTGCGTTGATCACGGCAAAAGGCCCATGGATCACATTCCTGGCACTCAGGACCGCATGCCCCGTCCCCCACGGTTTCACGCGTCCCTTCGGAGGCGCGAATCCCTCCGGAAGATCCTCGATCTCCTGAAACACATAGTGAACCTTCATCGTCTTGCTGATCCTGTCGCCGATCGCCTCGCGGAACAACTGCTCATTTTCCCTCTTGATAATAAAAATGACCTCTTCAAAGCCTGCACGACGTGCATCATAAATCGAAAAATCCATGATGATATGCCCTTGTTCATCGACCGGATCGATCTGCTTCAGTCCGCCGTAACGACTGCCCATTCCCGCTGCCATGATTACCAGAACCGGTTTATTCATATCCATTTTCCTCCTTGCAAGCAGAGTTTTGCTCCTTATCCATGATAGTTGACGCAACGTCCGGAATCAAGACCTTTCATTCCATTGCAAATCACACCTGCCCCGCCAGGCTGCTTCCATTGCCCTGCCGGGCAGGCCATGGATTGCACGAGGAGGGCATCCGCAGCGTCGGTACTTAGCGAATGCAAGCCAAAGGCGCAGCATGAGCTTAGTACCGCTACGCGAGGACATAAGCGCGAGCGGCCCTCCGACGCAATCCATGGCCTGACCGGCAGGGCAATGGAAGCAGCCTGGCTGGTTTTCGCCTTCATCATACTCGCTTTGCCAAATGTCCGGATCCGTGTTACGATCGGTGGCATGAAGACAAGGATACATCACGCAGATTGCCCTTCGGAATATCTGGAGGCTTTCGGGCTTGACCCGGGCAGGGTCATTTACTTTGATATTGAAACCACCGGTTTTCGCGCATCCACGTCCGGGCTTTATATGATCGGATGGGCCAGCAGGGAATCTGACTGGACCATTACGCAGATCATGGCGCAGTCACAGGACGAGGAGGCGCTTCTTCTGGAGCAGTTTCAGGCTGTGCTGAAAAGATATGACACGATCATCGCGTTCAATGGAGACCGTTTTGACATTCCCTATCTGCGCGAAAAGTATGCGCAGCATGGTCTGGGAGATCCTTTTGCCGGCTGCGGCACGGTTGATCTCTACCGGCAGATCAGACCGTTCAGAAAGTGCCTTGGCCTGACCCGATTGAATCAGAAGTCTGTGGAACAGTTCCTTCAGATCCCGCGGGAGGATCCCTATAACGGAGGGGAACTCATAGACGTATACCGGTCAGTCAGGGATCACAGGTGCGACGATCCTTCGGCGGCGCTGGATTCTCTCTTTTTGCATAATTATGAGGATGTGCTGGGCATGCTTGCCATGACAAAGCTGCTCGCCTACCCGGCTGCCATGGAAAGTCCTGGACAGATGAAGATCCGCATTGACGAAGATGCTCCTGGAATCGAGGCCGGCATCCGGCTGAAGGTTCCGGTTCCGAAGCCTTTGGAAGCATCTTTTTGCGAACAATGCACGGTCTCCATCCGCGGGAAAGATATGATCCTGTCACTCCGGCCGCTTCCGGGATGTCTGTACCATTTTTTCCCGGACTATCGGAATTATTATTACCTTCCTGCGGAAGATATGGCGATCCACAAAAGCGTAGCCTCTTTCGTTGCACCCTCGCACCGGGAAAAGGCCCGGGCGCAGAACTGTTATACGAAAAAAAGGGGGCTTTTCATCCCCCTTGCGCCGGAATCCGCCGCGCCAGTGTCCGATCCGCCAAAACTTCCTGTTCCAATATCCGATATGCCGGAATCCACTGTGCCGGAATTCCACGCCCCAACCTTCCAGCGCTATTATAAGGATCCCATTCTCTGGATTGAGTGGAAGGACGTTATTGCATGGAACGCTTCCGTCCTTACGGACTATCTGGGCACCCTCATGAAAAGTGCTGTTTCCGGAACCGGCACCAGTGTACCGTCTCAATGACTTTTGAGATCAAGAACATCAGATTGGATTCATATGCAAGGCGGACGATAGAGCCGTAGCGGGAATTCGGCATGAGGTGGCACCGGCTTTAGCCGGTGACGGAGTC
>CAMJIC010000123.1 GCA_946405675.1 uncultured Clostridia bacterium | reverse complement strand
AGTCCCCGCGGCACCGCATTCAGCAAGGATCACACTATCCAGGGAATCAATCGCTTCGCTGGCGGTCATCTCCACAGACTGCTCAATGCTCGAAAAGTACTTATCCAGGAGATTCTGCGTATCCTGCCCGATCAGCCGCATCATCTCTACAGACTCATGATCCGTTACTCTCCGGATGGGGGCGTAACAGACAGCCACTACACTAAGAACGGTCACAAGAATCACGGCAAGGGTAATCGCCGTAATCTTAAATCGAATCGTATGTATCTTCATCTCTTCCTGCCCTCATGGCGAACCTGCGGCGTGACTGTTCAGAACCTGTTCTGAACAGTCACGCATCGGGCGATGATTCGCATCCTGAATCGCCCGATGCCGCTTCATTTATCCTTTCATACGCTCTCAGCAGCAAGTGCTTCGGGCTGTCCTGAACAGTTACTCAGCGGCATCATTGTCCGCATCCCCTGTGACAGACATATCCCTGTATCTGTTTTTGACCGATCCGTTCCAGGAGTTCCCGATCCCGGTCAGCCGCTTAGATGGGACATAGGTATAGAACCGGGAAAACAGCGGTATCCATGCAGCATCCTCCTGGACGATAATCCGTTCCAGTTCCCGGTACTCACGGATACGTGCATCCGGGTCTGCGATCGTGCGGGCGCGGCGGACCCGTTCCATGATCTCTTCCCGCGGATAACAAAGGCTCCGGAATCTGGTGTTCTCCTCGTTTCCGAAGAAGGTATAGAAAAAATTATCCGGATCGTTATAATCTGCGGTCCAGGTAGCGGAATAACAGGCAAGGCTGCCGCTTTTTCGCAGCTCCATAAACCTGCTGTCGGACACAATCTCCACCCCTGCGCGCACGCCGATCTTCTCCCACATGGATACTGCTGCCCTGATCATTGCCAGCTCGCTTAAGGAAGAGGCCGAGCTGACGCTGAAGGTCAGGGAAAAACCATCCGGAAAGCCTGCCTCGCTCAGGAGCTTTTTTGCCTCATCCGCCTTGCAGGGGATCTCTTCCAGATCCGGATTGAACCCATACAGGCCATGGGGCATGATCCCGTTCTCCACATAGCCCTTTCCGCTGTATCCCACATCCAGCAGGATTGCCTTGTTGAGGGCAAGCTGCAGCGCTCTCCTGACACGTACATCATCAAGCGGCGCAACCGATTCATTCAGCGCAATATAGGTCATGCCGATCCGCTGTACGCTGTAAAGCCTGTCCTTGTAAATGTCTCCATGCACAAAGTATTCCGACGCTCTGCCCACATCATCGAGGTTCAGGATATCCAGCCCGCCGTTTTCAAACATCAGCCGTATCTCTTCCGGATCCGTCAGGAAACGCAGGTCAAGCCCCGCGCAGCGGGGAGCACCCTGCCAGCAGTCAGCATTCGCTTCAAGGATCATGCCCTTTCCCGGCACCCATTCCTTCAGGATAAAGGAACCTGTCCCTACGGTCCATTCGGGATCTGTCCCGAAACGGATGCCTGCCTCCTTCGTCGTCTCAGCATCCAGGATCGATGCGCCCGGCATGGACAGGCAGGCGAGGAACGCCTCAAAGGGTACCTCAAGGGTGATGGAGAAATCAAGATCATCGATGACCTTGAACCCCTCCAGCTGATTCGTCTCCCCCATCTCCAGACGGTCTGCGCCTGTGATGTTATCAACGATATCCCGGTTGCAGCTGTCCGGATGGGTCAGCAGACGGACAAATGTATACAGTACATCAGATGAAGTCAGTTCCGAACCGTTGCTGAATCTGACGCCTTCGCGCAGGTGGAACGTGTAGGTGCGCCGGTCATCGGAGATCTCCCAGCTCTGAGCCAGGGACGGCAGGATCTTCGCGTTCTGATCCTGGTCATTTTCCATCTCGACCAGGCGGTCAAACACATTCTGGGCAATGGTATAGTAAATTGTCGTGCATTGAAAATCCACCGTGTCAGGCTCTTCCTCAATTGCAGTCAGGTACAGGGACGGATTCCCTGCCTGGTACATGGCCGGATCTCCTGACAGGTCGATCCTGACCTGTGGCTCCGTCATGGGGACTTCACCGTTGCCGGCTGAACACGCAGTCAGAAACAAGGCCACCATCATCATCAGCAGCACCAGACAATATGCATTTCTGCAAGGAATGAACCTGTTCATGCCTTATCCTCCTCGTTCAGCTTATTGCCAGCATCCTCTTGCGCCGAGCATCATCAGAAGTCTATACAAGTATACCCCTTACAAAGTCATTCCGCCACCTTTTTTCATGAATTTAGAGACATTAGAAATGTTGATATCAGCTATTTGATTCACAAATTCTCAAAAAATCATATTTTTGAAACCACATAGTTCCTTTTTGCGCTATAATATGCATATCAATTCCGTAAAAGACCGGCAAATCTGATACCTGCGGCTGTAAGGCTGGTTTCTTAGAGATCAGACAAGAAAAAGCACACATGAAAAGCGGTAAAGAACAGGTGGTGATAAAAACTATAAAGAAAAGCAGAGTTAAGAGCAATTCAATAGAATAATGTGACTTTGAAATAAACAGGAGGAAAGGATATGACAAATAGCATCAAAAAACTCTGGAAACTTCTGACATTCACGATAATCATTACGATCGCCTGTTTGGGCGGCATAGCATCGGCCGCTCCTAAAACGGTAAAGATGAATACCTATGATGAAGTGATCAAGTCCGGCAATTATGTGTATTGTAATTGTGCGAAAGGAATCCTGAAGGTGAACCTGAAAACGAAAAAGGTAACTACCCTGGAAAATGATGCAGCAAAGGCAAACAAGGAAATGGGCGGCCTTTATAGTGGTTACAGCCATATGAGCCTGAAAGGAAATTATCTATACTATTATTCTGAAAGCGGTTCAGTGACTGACACAAGGATTATGAGAACAAATATCCAGACCGGAAAAACAGAGACATTAATGAAAGCAACGAATAACAATACTTTTGTGGAAATACATGGCTACGCGATTAAAGGAAATAAACTATATGTCAGTGGATCCTTGTATGATAACGATGACAACGAAACTCCTGTCACGTACGTTATGGCATTGGATGGTAAGTCTCTGAAGAACACGTCTGTCCAGGCAATCAGTAATTACAAGAAGACGAACATAAATGGATATAAAATTATAGAGGAGGGGATGAATCGTTATGGAGAAATAGAGGGACACAGAATCAAGTGCTATCTGAAAACCTCTTCCGGAAAGAAAATATATCTTGGAAAAGCCACGTTCAAATGAGTTAATTCTGCTTATATAATCCAGCATGCCAGTCCTGGTACAATGTTGGCCCCAACGAACAGGATTATGTTCAGACCGGCGACCTGGGGGATCTGCTGCGTTGTCCTCATCCGCCGCAGCCCAGTCGCTTCAGCAGCGCGTAAAACATCGCCCCACCGGCACTCACCTGCCAATGGGGCGATGATTTTTTCCGTTCACGCCTACATGATCTTTGCTTTTACAGTACACTGGTTCCCGTCATAGGAATATGACAATCCCTTGCAGGCATTCTGGATCATAGCCAGTGAGATTGCATCCGCTTCCTTCATCGGATCCGAATCCTCGCCCAGGTAGGTAATCGTCATATCTACCCCGGTTCCGTCCGTCTCTCCTGCTTCAAACATCAGATGAAGGACGTCTCCCGCTCCCAGCCTCGGAAGGATCGTCTGAACGCAAAGCTCCTCCGACAGTGTCAGCATCCTGTTCGTAAGACGCCTGCTGATCATATGGCGCGACGAAAACTGCTCAATGCCCGAGAATAGTCTTGCCGTATCAAACCCTGCCCTTTGAATGCTCATTTCAAATACATGCAGATGGTGAATGAAACGCCTCGTCTTGTCCTTCTTCGGGTGATCAAATATCTCCTCCGGAGTTCCTTCCTCATAGATGATTCCTTCCTCCATGAAAAAGACCCGGTTCGACACATCCCTGGCAAACCGCATTTCATGGGTGACGATCAGCATCGTCAGACCATCCCTGGCCAGCTTCCGGATGACCGCAAGCACCTCCTGGATCATGGTGGGATCCAGCGCGGAGGTCGGCTCATCAAAAAGCAGGATCTTCGGATTGATCGCGACAGCCCGGACGATTGCCGCCCTCTGCTGCTGCCCGCCGGAAAGCTGCGAAGGCAGGCACAGCGCCTTGTCGGCCAGCCCCACCATCTGCAGCAGCTCCATGCTCTTCCCGCAGGCCTCCTTTGGGCTTTTCTTCAGGAGCAGTGTCTGGGCAAGCATCAGGTTTTCGACAATTGTCAGATGGGAAAACAGATTGAACGACTGAAAGACCATCCCGATCTGTTCTCTCATACGGTTTTCATCATAGCCCTTTTCAAAGGTATTCTTCCCCTCAAACTGGATCGTACCGCTGTCCGTCTTCTCCAGATGGTTCAGCAGGTTCAACAGGGTGCTTTTCCCTGTTCCGGAGGGACCGATGATTGAGATCACATCCCCTTTCTGAACTTCAAAGCTCACATCCCTGACAGGCTGAACGTTCCCGAAGCTCTTTGCAAGATGTTCTGCTCTCAGGAGCAGTGTTCCCGCTTCCCCGTCTCCTTCTTCCTTCCCAGGATTCAGCTGAGGCTCCCGGCTTTGGTCAAATGCCTTCACCCAGGCCGCAAGCTCCTTCCTGACAGAGCGATGCTGTGTATCGAATCTCCGCTCCACGATGCGCAGCAGCGCAACCAGAAGCGAACACAAGCCAAAGTAGACGACCGATGTGAAAAACAGCGGAAAAAACGCTTCGTAGGTTCTGGCCCGGATGATATCCGACGCTTTCGTCAGGTCGATCACAGATATATATCCTGCGACAGCGGTCATCTTGACGGTCGCGATAAACTGCCCGCTGTAGGCAGGAAGTAAATGCGTCAGTGCCTGAGGCCACACAACATGCCAGAAGGCCTGCAGCTTCCTGAAGCCCAGCGCGGTCGCAGCCCTGGCCTGGTTGGAGGGCACAGCGCTGATTCCTCCACGGAAGATCTCCGAACAATACGCGGAGAACTCAATGGTAAATGTGACCACGCAGATCCAGAACGCGCCAAGGGGTGCCTTCCGGAAGACAATATAGTTCGCTACAAGCAGCAGCACTACGACGGGAATGGACCGGAAGACCCGTATATACAGGCTCGCAAATGCACAGACAAAAGGATTCTCCCGCATCCTCAGATAGCAGATCACCCCGCCGAGAATCGTTCCAAACAGGCAGGAAAGCAGCGCAAGGCTGATGGTAACTCTCAATCCCGAAAGCAGGATCTTATACCTGTCCTCCGTGATAAACGTGCGCCGGATGCTGTCTTTCATCTGTCTGACGAATTGAGACGCCTTGGAAACCACGACCTTCACGGGCTCCCGCCTGACAAACAGGTAATACCTGTCTTCCATAACGGGATCCGTGATATAGATGCTCTCCTTTTTTTCTTCTGTAATCATGACGGAATCCGCGCAGACATCATAGGCACCGGACGCCAGTCCCGCCATTTCCGCGGAAAATGAGATTACTTCATAATGAGGCGTATACCCTGCCGACGCGCAGAACCCGTTCATGATTTCTATGAACTCACCGGTCAGCGTTTCTCCCTCGAAATAGGTCATAGGCGTCCACTCACCGCCTGTCGCGATCCTCAGCTCACCCTTCTCACCGGAAAAGGTGTATTTCCCCATTGCATTGGTCTTGCGATCCGGGTCTTCCCACTTCCGGCGAAGTTCATCATACTTCCCGCTGCTCTTGAGCTGAGCCAGATACCGGTTCAGCTCCGCGCACACCCTCTTCCCTTTCTCACTCTTTTGGACTCCGAAGCCCAGGTTCACAATAGAAAAAGGCTCCTCGATCAGAGCCAGATCGGGATGCGTACTCGCAATGGTCTTTCTCTCATCCAGAAATCCCATCGCAGCATCGATTTCACCAGCATCAAGGGCAGCGTACATATTTGCCATGTTCGGGTAATTCCGGACCTCCCCCTTGGGAAAACGCTTCTTAAGCGCGTCCAACCACTGATCGATGGTCGGCGATCCGAAAACAGTTCCTGGCGCTTCCAGGTCAGCAAGCGTCTTCTCCGTCGTCGGAAATCCATTTTCATCCAGCCCCGCCGACTCATCCGTAATCGTTGTGGTACCAATCACCTGCGGCAGGAAAATCAATGCAATGAGAATCACTGCCAGCAGGATCTCATAGGCGCCTATATGTCTCTTCCTCATGCTCCATCATCCCCTCATCGGCACATGCTGCCTGTGCCGTTTTTCCCTTCCTTACCTGATTCTATCGAACCTATCCCTTTGCCATATAACAGCCCGGAACCCGCTCTGATCAATCACTTTGCCATTTCATAAAACCTGCTCACCAGCTGGGCCTGTTTCAAAATGGATCTGTAGTTTTCTTCCCGTGTAACCTGGTCAGTCATACACTTCATGAAGTGTTCGATCGATTTTCTGAAAGCATCATCCGCGGGCAAAGGCCGTTCCTCAACATCCGTATTCTTTTTCAACGTCATCGTCGGCACATACCCAGCAGGGGCAGTCAAAACCCTTCCGGTCTTCAGCGTTCCCTTGCTCCCCCATACTTCAAGCTCACACCTGTAATCATTATCCATCCCGAACGCGATCTGGGCAGTTACACCAGCCTCATTGACCAATGCCGCCGATCCATACAGATCAACTTCAAACTCATCCGTATAATTCAATTGGGCATACCTCAGCTTAGCTGTATCACCCAGAAGTCTTGCGGCATATTTTAATGTGTATCCCCCCGCATCAATGAGAGCTCCCCCTCCTAATGATGGATTGTAGCGGAAATCATTAGCAGATCTCCTTGGGAATCCAAATGAGATGCGATAGATGCGTACATCCCCTATCTCTCCGCTACTAACGATGTCCTCAATCGCATCGAGCTGATCATGGAAAATGAACATATAGTTCTCATGCAATGCAAGCTCTTTCCCGGAAGCAATCCCGACCAGTGATTTTGAATCCTCATAAGTGATGGTGGATGGCTTCTCAACTAAGACATGCTTCCCGCTTTCCAGAGCCCTCTTCGCCCACTTATAATGCAGCGCCGGGGGAAGCGGAATATAGACAGCATCCAGATCAGGAGAAGAAACGACGCTCTCATAGCTGTCAAATAAGCGCCCTCCATACCCGGAGATCATCTGATCAGCCTTTCTCCTCTCACGTTCAAGCATCCGTGTGATTTCTTCTTTCTCAGGAAATGCTTCCCCATACCTCTCATATGGAGAATTCACTCCCACTCCCGCCAGAATCATATCATCGACCTGCTCCAGCGCAGGGAGGAACCTCCTGTAGGCAATTTCTGATGGGCACAATATTCCAATTCTCATAAACCAATTTCCTGCCGTTTTTTCATGCTTTCCTAATTTAGTGTATGCTCGTTATTATAATAACTGTCTATATTTGTTATAAAAACGCGACTTTTACTCACATATATGGTATAATAAATGCATAACTATTTTCCTTTCA
>CAMJIC010000122.1 GCA_946405675.1 uncultured Clostridia bacterium | reverse complement strand
CTCCGTCACCGACTACGTCGGTGCCACCTCATGCCGAATGCCAGGGCATTCAGCGTACAGTTTCTTCATATCCTGGCCGCTAAGTCTTCGTAAGTCGTGGATCCCGTCTCGCTCCTGTTAATGGATTCAGGATGGAGCACACTCACAGGCCGCCCCGCTGGCAGGGAGATAAACCATTACAATTTCTTTACTTCATACAACAATGCCTGATAATCCCCCCTGACGCGGGGAACGATGATTCCGGCCTTCATCAGGGTATCGCCGTTGAACCGTCCGAGGGAGGATGCGGTCTGCGGTCCTAAACCGCTCTCTCCATTGCGCGCTGCCATCTCTCCCCTGTAATCACAGGACACCTCATACACGGCCTCAGGATCCAGACCTTGCATCCTTACCCGGACTCCCGGGCGGTTGGGCTGGGCAAGCACCTGCACATAGGTCATGTAAGCCAGCGAGCGGTCTTTGGTGACAACCATCCAGCAGTCATAGATATGATTTTCCCGGAATGAAGCGATCCGGTAATAATCCCCTTCCCTGTTCACCGGATGGATCTTCCGGAACTGTGCCACCTGGTCCGGGATCCGGGCAGTCTCTTCCGGGTCCATATTGCGGATATCAAGCTCATATCCGAAGGTGCCTGCCATTGCCACCTTCGCCCGGGTATTGAACGGAACCTCCCTGCCGGTCTGCTGGTTAGGAATGACTGAGACATGGGCGCCCATGGTGGAAACAGGGAATACCAGGGCTGTCCCTTCCTGAATCGCCAGCCGCTCGATGGCATCCGTATCATCGCTGGTCCAGATCTGCGGGCTGTAGAACAGCATTCCTGCGTCAAACCGCGCCCCGCCGCTGGAACAGTTCTCCAGGAGCAGGTCGGGGAAATCCTTCAGAAGCTGTCCCTGCATCCGGTATACAGCCAGCACATACCTGTGCAAAAGCTGGCCCTGGCAGCCCGGCTCATAGGCCAAAGACCCTACGTCTGTCAGGTAACGGTTCATGTCCCACTTGACATAGGCGATATTGGCGGACGAGAGCACGGCCTTGATCTGGTCATACACCCCGCTCCAGACCTCGGGACGCGTGATATCGAGGACATACTGCTGGCGCAATGCCCCGGGCTTTCTTCCCGGCAGGCTGAACCTCCAGTCCGGATGTGCCCGGAACAGCTCCGAGTCCTCACAGATCATCTCCGGCTCCACCCACAGACCGAACTTCAGCCCCATGGCATTGACTTCATCCACCAGGCGTTTCAGCCCGCCCTTCAGCTTGCGCTCATCCACGAACCAGTCCCCGAGGGAAGAGGTATCATCGTCCCGGTGGCCGAACCAGCCGTCGTCCATGACCAGCATGTCGATCCCGGCCTCCTTTGCCGCCCTGGCAAAACCGATCAGGACATCCGTATCAAAGTTCATCATCGTAGCTTCCCAGTTGTTGACCAGCACCGGGCGGTCCTGGGTAAGCCAGCGTTTCTCGATCAGATGATTCCGGTACAGGTCATGGTAAGTGCGGGTCATCTTCCCCAGGCCTTCATCAGAATACACCAGCACCGCCTCCGGCGACTGGAACACATCTCCCGGCACAAGGGGCCATGAGAAGTATTCCGGATGGATCCCGATCACGCACCGAAGCTGCCCGATCTGGTCAACCTGGGCCTTTGCCAGAAAATTACCGGAATAGATCAGGCTCATCCCCCACACATCCCCGGAGGTCTGCGTGGCATCCGGGGAAAGGATCGCCAGGAAAGGAGAATCCTCCGCGCTCGATACCCCGCGCACCGATTCCGCGCTGACGCTGCCGGTCATCAGCTTCTGCCTGGTAATCGTGCGCTCCCGCCCCCAGGAGCCATGCAGGGTCAGAACATCACTCTCCTCAAGATCGGCATTCAGCTGTCCCGACAGGACTCTCTTCAGGGTGCACGGGGCATCAGAACGGTTCACTACCCTGACGCTCTTCACGATCACATCCAGGTCCTTGTATACCGTATACAGCAGGTGGACATCCAGCCCCAGCACATCATCCGCCATCAGCACATCCAGCGTATCACAGCATTCCCTGCATCCCCTGGTATGGGGCAGCCCCTCCGGAACGACCTTCCCTTCCGTCACGGAAAACGAGCGGTAGTTCAGCTCCACACCCAGCTGGCCATATTCATTTTCCACACTCAGACAATTCTCCCGGAAATCCCCTGTCCCGAAGAAGGAATACTCGAAGGGAAATGTCTGCATGAAACGCACCTTGTCGCGTTCATTCACCTTCGGAGAAAATGGAAACTCATCCAGCCGGAATGCCTTTTCCATGCCCGTCGTATCCGACAGCTTCGGTCCATAATACAGATGCCCGAGCCACGCTCCGTCCGCCAGTGCCATCACATAGCTTGTATTCGGAGTTGCCAGGTGAAACAGCTGCTGTTCTTCCACATATTTAATCATGTGCTTCCTCCATTTCCATCTCGCTCTCACCGGAATCAAGCTCCGGGAGATACTTTTCAAAATCCTTCAAAAGAAGCTTCGAGCAGATCATTGCGATACCTGAGAATCCAAAGGTGGCCCAGAGAAATGCATAGAGCGGCATCCGTACCACGTCCATGTAGGTCCAGATCAATGGTCCTGCGTTCAGCACCAGGATGAGGAGGGCACGGAGCGGGTTTTTCGCGGCAAAGTAGATCCCGTTCCTGATCAGTCCCTTCAGGCTGTCCGAAAAGGCTGCCATCACAGGGATCACATGGAACAGGATGAGCAGCAGGATCCCTGCAACCAGGTAGACCGGCCAGCGAAAATAACGCATGACGCTCTGGGTTCTTGCCACAAACATGATATCCAGCACCAGGATGACTGCCAACCCAAGAAAAGCCAGAAAGCCCAGGAACGCCTGCCTGAAATTCATGCGGAAGCTCTTCCAGAAATCCACGAACGGATTCAGGGAGCTGTCCACGCGCAGCGTCTTGAGGCAGACGTAGTACATCGCGACCCATGCCGGCCCTGCCGTTATCACAGGGAGGCTGAACAGGACGAACATCAGGTTTGCCCCGAACAGGATAAAAAGCCTGGATGTGATCCTCCCAAGCAGGCTCTCTTCACTTAGTATGCCCCATATTTTTTCTTTCAACTTCGTCCCCTCTCCCGTCTTTCGTTTCTGTTTCCCATGTCGAACCTGTAACTGACTGGTCTGTTCCGGAATAACGCTTCATCGTGCCCGCCTGTTTTCTGTGCAGCGCCTGCCTGTTTTACTATGTGATTGATTTTTGAGCTATGCAATCGGATGAAAAGACAAGCAAGATCCTCAGTCCGCCTGCGCGGTCTCTGCCTCCAGCGTACTGCTGTCCACCGGCCCGGTCCTGCCTTCAAGGATCCAGTCCAGGAACTTCACTGCCGCATCCAGGTTCCTTGTATAAGAGCCGATCGCGTACACGCAGCTGTTCTCATAGATATGATACCGGGTCATGAGGATACTGTCGCTGACATCGATGCCGATGGGAACCGGCTGTGTGCTGTACTCCGTATCATAGGGAATGCTGTAGACCAGCCGGTCCTTGTACGTCTCATAGATCTTTCTGCAGGGCTCGGAGGACAGGTCGATCAGCCTTCCGCTCCTTCCGAGGGCCTCGATCTCCTCCCGCCGCATTGTCACCGCGTCCATCTGCCCTGTCTCCACCATCGCGACAAAGGTCTCATAGTAGGCGTTGTTCATTCCGGAAGGAGTAGTGGGATCAAAATACAGCTTGTCCTCAAACAGCACATTCTTCTTGCTGGTGTCATATCCCGAATACTCCACATAGTCCTTCCACAGCTGAGAGCCGTTTCCGACCTGCGTCATCGCATTCGGAAAAACCACACTGATCCAGTTCTCACGGATCGCCGTCGTGCTGCGCCAGATAAACCAGCTCCCGAACACCACAGCAAATCCGATGCCGATGATCCAAAGCCAATAGTAATCCCAGATATACTGTATCCTCTGCTTCATCGGAAGGGAGGCAATCTTCTGAAGCTCTTCCCGGCGTCTCGCAGCCCTTTCCTCTTTTCCTGTCTTCTTCATCTGCAAAATCCTGTCTCAGCTCAGCCTGTACACAGCTTCCCGGATACACCCCTGCATCCCGGATCAGCCCATTCGTCTGAAAAGGCCGGAACAGAACATGTCCCGGCCTTTCGTCAGTTTCTTTCTTTCCTGCCGGTACAAAAGTGCCCGGCATCTTGAAAGGGTGCGGAGCACTTTGCCGATCAAAGCTTTCCGCCGGAAGTCGCGATACCTTCCACGAACTGCTTCTGGAAGATCACATAGATGACGACCATCGGCAGCACAGCCAGCGTCGCAGCCGCCATCATGGCAGGATAATCCGAGCCATACTGCCCCTGCATCTTTGCAAGGCCAGCCGACAGCGTCGTAGTATCCGCATTCGTGCAGACGATCATCGGCCACATCAGATCCTTGAACGCGAACACTGCCGTGAAGATTCCAAGAGAAACCATGGAGCTCTTCGTCAGCGGCATCAGGATCCGCAAAAATCTCTGGAACACATTGCATCCGTCGATGGACGCCGCCTCCTCCAGTTCCTTCGGAAGCCCTTCATAACCGATCTTCAAAAGGTAGGTTCCGAATGCGGTGACAAGGCCGGGGAACACAAGACCGAAGGTCGTATTCAGCATTCCCAGCTTGGAAACCATCAAAAACTGCGGGATGACAAAAATCTGTCCCGGAACCATCATCTGGATGAGAACCAGCGCAAACAGGATGCGCTTGCCGCGGAACTTCAGTCTTCCGAATGCATAGCCTGCCATCGTCGCAGTCAGAACCGCGCACAGGACACGGAAGAAGATCATCAGCAGCGTGTTCTTATACAGGATGATGAAATTGTAACTCTTCCAGACCGTTCCGAAGTTTTCCCAATGCCATCCATTGTGCGGGAAAATATAAAACGGATTGACCGAAATCGCTTCCTGGTTTGTCTTCAGTGCCGTCAGGATCATCCACGCGAACGGCACGATCATGATGAACGACATGATAATCAGGAAGATGTGCTTACATGCACGGCGGATCTTGTCTTTTGTCTGAGCACTTTCAATCATAGACTTGTCCTCTCCTTCCCGATCAGTTGTGGTAAACGAGCTTCTTCTCTGCCTGCTGCAGGATGACCGTCAGGATCATGATGAAGATCAGCAGGAAGACAACCAAGGTTGCGCCATAGCCCTTATTGCCGTTGGTAAATGCATACTGGTAGAACAGATAGACAACAGACTGGACATTCTTCAGGGCAACATTCGTCTTGTCCATAACCATAAACATCAGGTCGAATACCGTCAGGGCACCGATGATCCTGGTCTGGACGATGAAGAACGTGGTCGGGCTCAGAAGCGGAATCGTGATGGAGATAAACTGGCGGAATTCACTCGCGCCGTCAATTCTGGCCGCTTCATAGAAATCACCGGGAATATCCTGCAGACCGCCGATAAACAGAACCATATTGTATCCGATGATCGACCATACGCCGATGATGCCGACGGAGATCCATGCGATCTTCGGATCTGAGATCCATGCGATCGATGAACCGAAAACATTATTCAGAAGGCCGAACTGGGTGTTGTACATCCACTTCCACACCATGGCGACTGCAGCAGGCGCGCAGACCATCGGCAGGAAAAAGATGGTACGGTAGATGGAACGGCCCACACACTTCTTATTCAGGAGAACCGCAAGCACCAGCGCGATGATGATTCCAAACGGAACCTCGATCAGGGCATACTTGATCGTGTTCCAGAAGGACTGCCAGGTCTCAGCGGCCGCAGCAACCGACTGGTAGTTGGCAAGGCCGATGAAGATATTGCCCTTGCCGAAATCTCCGGTCTTGCAGAAAGACTGATAGATCGTCTGGAAGATCGGATAGAAGTTAAGCACGATCAGGCCGATCATCGTCGGCGCGACAAACAGCCATGCCCAGCGCTCCTCCGATTTCTCCTTCGGAGACATCCTTTTCTTATTCACTCTCTTACTCCCTTCTTAGGATCCATAACAGAGATACTGCAAAGCAGGTTTCCTGATCATCAGCAACTGTTCCGAACCCGTTCCAGGCAGTTACGTGTCAGGCTGTCCCGAACAGTTATGATCATTACTCCTTATCCGGCGCAGCGCCCTCTTCCGGCTGCAATGCCATCCGAGAGCGCTGCATAACTTACTTCACAAATTGCCTACTCTGTCAATCGAAACACTTTCCTGCCCTGTTACTCGGCAGCGATAGCGTTCTCAATGATCGTCTGGCAGTTGTCGCAGGCTGTTGCCATGGTATCCGGGTTGGTCGGATCAAGCCATGCATCCAGCATGCCGCCCTGCTGCTGCAGCGCATCTTCCCAGACGGTGGTGTTCCTGGTGTACGGACGGAAGTACAGGCTGCCCTCTTCTTCGATCTTCGTAAACGCGGAGACATCCATTCCCTCGAACGCATTCGCGAAATCTTCGGAGATGCCCTTCATGCCGGCCATGGTGACGCCAAGCTCAGCCTGCTTCTTCTGCTGCGGCTCCTGGCAGAACCAGCTGATCAGGTCATAAGCTGCCTGGGGATCCTTGACCTCGGACTTCGCAGCCCAGCCAAGTCCGTTGTAGCAGGACCATCTCTCACCTTCATCACAGGATCCGTTCCCGTTCAGATCCGCGTACGGAAGCATCGCCCAGTAATAATCCGCATGGTTCTCAGCGGTATAGAAGCTGTTGATCATCCAGGAACCCTGTGTGATCATCGCCGCAAGGCCTGACTGGAACAGAGAGTCGGTGCCGGTCTCGGCAACAGTTGCCTGCGGAGCCGCATATTCAAGGATCTGACGCATCATCTCCATGCCGGCCTTCGCTTCATCGCTTCCGATCGCGGTGGACTTGTGATCCTCGCCAACTACGTTTCCGCCGTAATCATAGATCAGGTTGTACCAGCCGTCCTGGTTGTTGGAGGTGTTGATGGCATAGCCGTAAACCTTGCCTTCGCTTGCTTCCGTGATGGCCTTCGCCGCGTCGCGGACATCTTCCCAGGTCCAGTCATCGGTCGGGCACTCTACGCCATACTCATCGAAGATCGCTTTGTTGTACAGGAGTGCGATCGTGTCATGATCCTTCGGCAGCGCATAGACAGAGCCGTTGTCATCACGGGTATAAAGCTCGGTGACGCCCTCATAATAATTCGCAAGGTCGATCTTGTCGTCCGCTTCAATGTACTCATCCAGGTTCAGCAGGATGTCGTTCTCCATATACATCTGCGCGACATTGGAATGCATCCAGAAGACATCCGGCATGCCCGACTGATCGGAAGCGCCAGCCTCAAGGAGTGTCCAGTAATTATCCCAGTCAACGACATCGATCTGAACCTTGACTCCGGACTCCTCTGTCCAGGCATCCGCAATCTCCTGAAGCCCGGCCAGCTGATTGTTATCCCAGATCGCAACCTTCAGCTCATCCACCTCATAAGCAGCTGCACTGAAGCTCATCCCTGCCGTCAGGCTCATC
>CAMJIC010000121.1 GCA_946405675.1 uncultured Clostridia bacterium | reverse complement strand
GCTCCCGGTATACATATACCCACGCAATCTCATTGTCACGAAACAGGCTCCCATGGAATTCCATTTCATACCGGACGCGGAACTTCCCGGCATATGAAAGCTGCCCTGCTGCAGCCTCAATCCCCAGCTCCTCTCCAAGCTCCCTGATTGCCGATTCCAGCGGTTCATCCCCCGCCGGCACATGCCCTGCGGAGGACGTGTCATACAATCCGGGAAAGGAATCCTTGTTCTGGCTTCGCTTTTGCAGCAGGATATCGAATCCATCCTGCTTTTCCCTTACGATCCACACATGCGCTGTCCTGTGCAGGATCCCTTCCCTGTGGGCATCATCACGGGAAATGATTTTGCCGGTCGGTATTCCATTTTCATCTACTATGTCAAAATATTCCATTCATTATCCCCGTTTCGTTATCCTCGTTTCGTTATCCCCGTTTCGTTATCCTCGTTTCCTTTCAACGAAAGCCATGCCGGCACATGCCTTCATGGCAGCAGATGTACCAACGTTAAAAGCAATGATGCTCCCTGACCTATACTTCCCTCATCCGATACTGCGTATCTTCATCTATCATCTGAAGCATAACCTTGCCAAATGCCGGATCGAACTGCGTGCCAAGGCCGTTTTCGATCTGCCCTCTGACCTTCTCCTGCGGCATGACATCCCGATAGCTGCGGTTGCTGGTCATGGCATCATAGGCATCAGCCACGGCAATAATACGAGCCTCCAAAGGAATCTCATCCCCCTTCAGCCCATCCGGATACCCCCTGCCGTCTATCCTTTCATGATGCCAGCGCGCGCCCACGGCAAGTCCCGGCATCTCCCTGATCTTCTCCAGAATCCGCGCTCCGGTCGCAGGATGCGTTTTGATCATCGCGAACTCTTCCTCCGTAAGCCTGCCCGGCTTATTGATCACCGCGTCAGGAACGCCAATCTTCCCGACATCATGCAGAAGGCCCATCATATAAATCTCATTCTGCTTCCTCTCGCTCAGCCCAAATCGCTTCGCGATCTCCCTGGAATAGGCTGCAACACGGCTGGAATGACCATTTGTATAGGTATCCTTGGCGTCAATCGCCTCTGCCAGTGTCTGAACCACATGAAAGGACAGCCCCTCATTCTCCCGCGTCTTCTTCTCCACCTCATCCTCGAGATGATGCTGGAGATGCACCAGCTCATCCGTCATCACATGGAAGAAATGGGAAATACGGTACTCCAGAGGAATAGGACCCTGCTTCGGGGTCTCCCCAAAATCGTTCCTGCCGATATAGGACTCCGCGCTGCCATGCCCGTCGCACTCCCGGATGCCCACCGCAACGAGAGCACTGTTCAGCACACCGCCCTTTCCATCCTTGTAGGCGATCTCACACTGTCCATGGCAATAGACGAGATCCGGATTATTTCTCCTGTAATAATCCCACTCAAGGTGGGCCTCCTGCCTGAGGAAATTGATCCGGTTTCCGCAAAGGCTCATAACCACGGCCTCCGGCTCAAAGGCAGCCATCCGTTTGCTGCCCTCCAGGGACGCACTGAGGATCGCCTCCCTGGTACTGTAAGAAAAGCGAAGCTTGTCCGTTTCCTCCACATTTCCGATCAGAGAAAGCCGCCCGTCCCTGCTGTTCATGGGCACCAGGCAGATATCCACACCGTTTTGCTGTACCATCAGCGGAAACTCGCAGACATTGATAATGAAATCCTCATCCCATTCCACCCCCAGATACTTCCGGTAGATCTCCAGGGCAGGCGCCCCATCGATCAGTCGGATCTGCGTCTCGCCAATCTGCTTCACGCCGGGCACGGCCGGTTCCAGCTGAACCTCCATTTCCCTGCCTATAGGCTCCCACCCCAGAATGTAGTCCAGGGACAGATTCACATGCTCTCCCGCAATCACCATGGCTGTAAAGCCGGAGGAAATGATCTCTTTGCCGATTCCATACCCGTCTTCAAGGATTCCATCGCTGAGCAGCTGTTCCGACTCATACCGCGGGATTGCCAATGCGCCGAAAAAGGGTGCACTCGAATGAGTCGCGTGCAGGAATCGGGTAATATTAATTCCCAGGCCTGACGGATAGAACGCCACGCCCTTCACGAATGGAATCGCATCAAGAAAGCGATTCATTTCGGCGGCCGCAGCCTCCTCATATCCGGGATTACACGGAATCTGTACAGGATAAAAAACCTTTCCGCATTCCGCGAGCACGAGATTGAATTTGATACGGGATACCGCTGAGCGGAAATCTGTCGCATATCCCTCTGAGATTCCGACACGTTTCACCTCCGGGAGGCAGGCATCATACATGGAGATCAGACGTTCCACCTCTTTCTCAGGGAAACGGCCGACAAATACAAATGCCATCGCATCCTTGAACGGATGGCGGCCAAGAATCCTCTGAATCCCGGAAACGCCGTCACATGCCTGTTCTATGCTGTCAAACTCAAATTCAAACTGTTTCATTCTTTACCTCCGGCTTCCTTCGACAAAAGCCATGCCAGCACATGAACCGCCTGCTGAAACCTTCCTGCCTTGACCATCTCTTCGATCTCCCGTGCAGAATGCAGCTCCACATTCACACGCTCAGTTTCATCCAGATGCTGCTTTCCGGCCTTCCTGCATTTTTTCGCAGTAAAAATGTGTGCATAGTTGTCGGAAACGGTAGCGTCGGAGGGAACCGTCAGAAGGTGCTTCCATTCGTCAGATACATACCCTGTTTCTTCCAGAAGCTCCCGCCGCGCGCACTCCAGGGCAGTGCTTTCCCCCTTCTCAATGCCGCCTGCCGGGAATTCAGTCGTGACCTGCCTGATTCCCTGCCGGAACTGCCGGACACAGATATAATTGCCTTCCCGGTCTGAGGCGACAACCACCGCATAATCTCTCCTGCTATAGGTATAGAACGGCTCATATACATGCCCGTCAGGGTAGCGGAATGAGGTTTTCCTGAAATCAATCCACTGATCCTTTATGATGTGCTCCGTGCTGATCTCTTCCCATATCAGTTCTTTGTCCGGCTGATCTCTTTCCATATTTATTCTATCACCAATCGCTCTTGCCAATAGTTCTTACCAATGGTTCTTACCAATGGCTCTTATCAATAATTTTTACCAATGACTCTCCGTTATTTGTAAACCTTCAAAGCCAGGACCGCATGAGGCTTGACCGGCACGCAAAGGCGGCTGCCTTCCGCCGGGATACGGACGGCGGCAGGGACGATCCGGTAATCTGTCTCACCAAAAAAGCCAAGGGCATTGCGGACAGTCAGGTCATCGCTGTGCAGCTCTTCCCCCTCCGCCTTTGCAACCGGCTGCGGGAAAGTGATCACGGCATCATCCTTCAGGTCTGAGGTATTCACGAGTTTCACGTAATATGCATCCGCATCCTCGGTGACTGACGCAAATACATGCTCCGGAAGTTCGCCGCTGAAGGGAACATATTCCGTGCCAAGGAAATTGGAGAACATTTTCTGGACATAGTAATTAGCCGTGTAAGCCAGTGTCTTCGGATTAAAATCGATGAGGTTATGACTCCACTGGTCACATTCCGTAAGGTTATAAAGGGGCGCATAGCTGGTCTGGATGACGATATCACTGTTGCGCTCCACGCCGGTCAGGAATGCTGCCTCGGAAAGAGCCGTCCCGAACTGGTTGCTGCCCCCTTCCGCCGTCTGCGTGTTGGCAACGACCATCTCTCCTTCCCCATCCGGATGGTCCGGATTCAAAGCCGCCTCTGTCATGGCCCGCATCAGTTCCTCCGCCTGGGACGGATCCGTCGGATTGCCCACCGCGCCAAGCAGGCCGTTTGCCGCATACTCACCGAAGAATACGCCCGGGCCGCTGCGGTCATAGGAATCAAAACGGGTACTCATCTGCTCAAACCATTCCGGAGAATGGTAGGAATGCTCATCCACCAAGATATTCTGATACTTCCGCGCCTCCTCATAGACACGGTCAAGGCCGGGAGCCCCCATCAGTTCAATGGAGAAAGGATGGACACCCGCGCAGAAAACGCAGAGCATGTCAGGGTACCTGTCATGGATTGCCTTCTCTATGATGCGGTACCGCTCATAATAAGTATCCGCATACTGCTCATTCCCGATTCCGATGCGGTCCAGTTCAAATGGCTCCGGATGCCCCATCGAGGCACGTTTCGCCGCCCATTCATTTTTCTCCGGATCCCCCGTCGCAAACGCAATCAGATCCAGGTAGCTGTCGATCACTGTCTGAAACTGCGGGCTGTCCACGGGAATGTTCGGGCAGACTGCCTCGCCTCTTTGCATGGAACGGATCTGGCAGGAGAGCCCTACATTCAGTGTAGGCAGCGGCTTCGCGCCAAGGTCCTCGCACAGGCAGAAATATTCATAGTATCCGATCTGATACGATTGATTGTAGGAACCGGTCGGCATGTCCTCGGACCAGAGGTTATAATCACTCTTCCTCTCATACAGCTCGCCGAGCGTATTCTTCCAGTTGTAGCCATTGTCCAGGTAACGCCCTTCCACGATGCAGCCGCCGGGGAAGCGTACAAAGCGCGGCTTCAGGTCAGCAATGGCCTGGATCAGGTCTTTTCTCAGCTTCCCGTATCTCCACTTCGGATCATCATGGTGCCAATAATCCGCGTTCATCAGGGAAACACAGTCGAGATCCACCGTCCCGCATCCGCACAGACGGATCCGCAGACGGCCATAACCGTCCGCAATGCCCTCGGTGCTGAGGCAGATCTTCTCCCAGGCATTGCCTTCAGGAAGACTGACAGCCGATTCCCGGGTAAGCTCCTTTCCATCATCTCCGATGACATCCACCAGGATCTTTCCGGAATAATCCCTGCGGCGCAGCCAGCATTCAAACAGATAGGACGCTCCGGCCGTCACCGACATCGCCCCGTTCGCAGCATAGGCTTTGTCACCGTTGAATCCCAGATTGGTCAGAACCGCCTCCCCGTCCGAAGTCAGGCGCGCATACCTGCTGTTTTCATGCAGCGGGCATTCTGTCTCACTTACGATCTCTTTCCCGGTAAATGTCCACCCTCTCAGAGGATCAACAACCCTGCGATCCGTCTCCCTGTCCAGAAAAACACCTTCGAAGCTGTAATTCATCACCATGTTTGCATTGATGCCGCCGTCACAGCTGAAATTGATGTCCTCATAGAAAATGCCATATAGACTTGGACTGACCGGATGCTTCTTCTTCGCGTCTAAAGTGATAGAAATGCCCATACTGATTCCTCCTCATCATCTCTTTCCGGAAAAATTCTTCCTAAATATCATTTTTCTCGAAAAATATCATTCTTTTCAAAAACCTTCTTTCCTGGAACACAATCCCTTCAAAAAGACAGTTTTTTCCAGACTGCAGTTCTTTCCAGAATACAATTCTTCCCAAAAGACAGTTCTTTCCAAAAGACAGTTCTTTCCGAAACTCAGTTCTTTCTTACATTCTGCTCATGGCTTCAGCAAACTGCCTCTGGTATTCCCTCTGCTCTTCCTTCAGCTGCTTTTCATCAAATCTTTTTATCCGCTCGGATCCTGTCCACCTGAGCTGACTCACGGCCTTCTCCGTCTTGACCGCGACCTGCACATATTCCGGCCCGATCATCAACAGCTGCAGTGCTTCCGAAGGATCCAGAAACCCGCTGGTAATGATACCGAGGGTGTCGAAAATCGTATCATTTGCGATCGGCCCGATGACGACATCCGCATTCCATTCATCACAGCTCCGGCGATTCTGAAAAATATACCGATACCATTGCTCGTCTCTCTCCAGCCTCTGCAGCAAAAGCCCGCTTTCGTCCAGCTCATACGCATTGATCACTGCATCAGCGAATGCCCACCGGCGCGCAAAATCCAGATCAGGAGTAAGGTAAAATCCCTGGCCGAAATCAGCATTTTTCCTTCCGCGATAGATATCGGGATCCCGGATCACAACGCTGCTTGTATGATATAGTTTCATTTCTAGCTCTCCATATTATATTTTTGCCTTCTCCTGCGGCTTAACATCCCGACAGCTGTCATTGTCTGATCGTGTCATCATTCATGTACCGCCAGTACGGCGAGGCTTTCTGACGCAGATATCGGAAAATCAGACAAGTAATATGCATAAGTTAATTCGTGACAGGTCGTTACTGTGCCAGCTCTTCCTCCAATGCTTTATACATCACATCCACCGGCGCGTCTTCGCCTGTCCACAGAGTAAAATTCAGCGCACCCTGCTGCACAAGCATCCCGATTCCGGAAAATGTCCTCGCGCCGCGCTCTTTTGCTTCCTTCAGGAACTTTGTCTCAACCGGATCAAACACCACATCCGAAACGATCATCCCGCTCCGAATCGTATCGTAGTCAATATCCGGCTTCTGATCCTGCGCCGGGGTAAAGCCTACAGGCGTCGCATTGATCAGGATGTCCGTCTCCTTCGGGATCTTCAATGTCCCATTCCACGAAAGATAGCATGAATCCGAATGAGTCTTCTCTGTAATCAGCTCACTCAGCTCCCTTCCGGAGCGCTCCGTGCGATTTGCAATCAGGATCCGGGCCGCTCCACACAGCGCGCACTCCACGCCAATCGCTCTGGCAGCACCTCCGGCGCCAAGAATCATTATCCTCTTCCCGGCAAGCTCCACTCCTTCGCTTTGCAATGATCGTGTAAACCCTTTGCCATCCGTATTCTCTCCAATCAGCTTCCCGTTATCATTGATCACCGTATTCACCGCACCGATAATCTGCGCCGCCTCCGTCAGCTCATCCAGCATCGGGATAACCCTGATCTTATGGGGCATGGTCAGGTTGATTCCACGAAAATGCATTGCACGCACCGCATCCATTGCCCTTCCCAGATCCTCCGGCAGCACCTTAATCGTAAGATACCTGTAATTCAAACCAAGCGCATTGTATCCCGCCTCTTCCAGAATAATCGATGGATTATCATCCACCGGATCACCGAAAACGCCCGTCAGTTCCGCCCTGTAATGTGCCATAATGTTCCCTCTCCAAAGCTCAGGCCTTCTCTTCGGCCTTTTCTTCTCCTTCTTTCTTCCTTCTCTCCAGCCTTCCAATAAAAACAGCCGTGAGGTGAAGAAATTCACACCACCATGTAAAACGCTCATCAACACGTACTGCCTGGTATCTGATACAAAGCCTTTGTATCTTTTTCAAAACCCATGTATCTTTTTCAAAGCCTTTGTATTTTTAATATATCTTTCACAGATGCTTCCGCATCCTCCCTTTTCAAAGAAAAAACATTCACGATCTTAGAAACAATATCCAAAGGTGTTAATCCCATCTCATTATATGCCTGGATTGCACCTCTTATCGCTCCTCTTGCTTCTCCCCTTGCTTCCCCCCGTGCCTCAGCCTCATCAAATAGAATTGTCATCATACTGTCACCCCCGCGCTCTTTTATCAGCTTTGGCAATGCAGAAAATCTGTCGGAGCTCGTAAGCGCATTCATGAGTTCTATAAACTCCTCCACATGCCGCAAATGATCTACAGTTATATTAAATTCTGTCGTAAGCCCCTCCCTGCGTTTCCGGGA
>CAMJIC010000120.1 GCA_946405675.1 uncultured Clostridia bacterium | reverse complement strand
TCCAGAGAAATGGGAAAATATAGTTATCCATATCGTCAGCCTCCCGATCTGCCTGTCAAACTGTATCCATCCAGCCCTCAGACTTTTATGATAAATGTCAAAAACATCATTATTCTCATTTCTGTCATGCGCTTTATGAAGAATGTTCGTGGCAGTGCCTGGGACGATCCCGAACAGTGACGCATGTTCAAAGGAAACCCTCATGCCAGGAGACACCTGGCTGCACCATGAATAAAAGCCGCAACAGTCTTTCAAAACAAGCGTATCATGTCATTTACCATAAAAACCCGCGTGGCAGGCAAGCTGGCTTGCCTGCCACGCGGGTTTTCGCCACAGCTCAGAACTGATAAAGCTCCACCACCATGGCACTGGGCATGTCGCCGAAGCGCAGGGACATCTTCTCATCCCCGTTCAGCACACGGCCCGGGATCCAGGCACCGTTTTTCACGCTGCCCTCCTCGAAGCGCAGGAAATCTACCTGACGGTCAACGCCCGGCTTCACGCGGAAGCTCACGTTGCAGTTAAGCCCGACCAGCAGGAACTTTGACTCCGTAAGCTCGATCGCATAGATCGCGCCCAGCGGCTTCGCCGCCATCCTCGGGCCGTAAGAAACCAGCATGTCATATTCCGCAAATCGCAGGAACGCAGTGAAATCGTGCTCGCCATGGCGTACCGCTGCCTTCAGATGATCCGTTCCGCGGTACTTCAGATACAGCGGCTCCAGCTCTTCGAGCAGGCCATAGGTCGCCGCAAGGCAGTCCCGGCTGCCTGTGATATCAAATGCAGATGGGTCGATATTAAGCGCGATCATGAGATCCATCGGCGGCTTGTCCACCTCCGACGGGTCCAGCGCCAGATCTTCGATCCCGAACGGGGAGAAGCAGATGGCATTCTTGGCACCGAAGGCGTAGAGCGCGTAGGACGCAGCCACCGCATCCTTTCGGATCTCAGGAATAAAGAGGGGATTCCCATCGTACGTATACTCATCCATCACATCCGCGCAGTATGGGACATAGGTGTCCGGGCCAAACGCAAAGATGGATGGCGCAGCCGCCCGCCAGATGGGATGCACGGCTGTCACCGCGCCGCCGGATGGGTAAGAGCCCGGATACCACGGGGACTGCCTGAGCCACGCATTGACGTAGCATGGAAGGTCATACTCCTCCTTTCCGGCGGACGCGATCTTCTCCACGGCGCTGGCAAAGTACCACGCCATGAAACTCTCGCCTGCATCATCTCCGTAGACCTCCTGCCATGTGCCGCTCTTTCCCGTGACCTTCTGCAGAGCCTCAGGGATAATGGCTGTGAATGCTTCACGGGCTTTCGGACTGTAATCCCGGTCGGTGCCCAGAAGGCCGATCTCATTTTCCACCTGGATCGTGATGACCGTGTTCTCTTCCTCATCGATCTCACGGATATGGCGCATGAGAGCGGCAAACGCAAGGCTGTCTTTTTCCACCGCCGCTTCGCACAGCGGGGAGACGGTCGTCATCTTCTCACCATTGACCTTCTCCGTGCGGAAGTAGGTCTTCGTGTCGCGCTTCACCCAGGACGGGACATACATGGATTCTGCGTTCTTCCAAAGTCCGAACCACAGAAAGACCAGCTTCAGCCCTTCCTGACGGGCCTGGCTGACGAGATCCTCCACCAGCGTGAAGTCATACTTGCCCTCGGACGGCTCAAGCAATTCCCAATACACTGGGACAATGACAGAATTCAGGTTCAATCCTCTCAGTGCCGGCCACAGCTTCTCCTGAAGGTAGGCGCTGCTGGAAGCATTGGAATTGTGGATCTCACCACTCCTCAGGAAAAACGGACGGTCCTTGACATAAAGGGTCGGAATCCCCTTCTCATCGCATCTGACGTATGGAATACTCATGGTTTATGCTCCTTTCATGTGTTTATCATCCATACCCGGTGTCATACATTCTCTGCTTTACTTCCTGCGTCGATTACCATCTTCACGGAGCCGTACATTCCGGCATCATTGCCCAGCGTCGCGAGCGCAAAGCGTGCATCCTCCGAAGCGTGGAAGACGCCGGAGCGGAAATATTTGCGCACCGTGCTCAGCAGGATGTCTCCTGCCCGGGAAACGCCGCCGCCGATGACAAAGATCTCCGGATCCACCACGCATGAGATCATGGCGCATGCGCCGCCGAGGACGGCACCGACAAAGTCTACAATTTCCAGGGCGATCACGTCCCCCTTTTGGGCCTGGTCGAACACATCCTTCGCCGTGATCTCGCTAAGGTCTCTCAGCGTGGAGGGCCTGTCGCTGATCGCAAGGATCTCCTTTGCCCTGCGCACGATGCCTGTCGCTGAGGTATACTGCTCCAGGTGTCCCTTCTTTCCGCAGGCGCAGGGCTTCTCTTCAAACCGGTTCATGAGCACATGCCCGATCTCGCCGCCTGCCCCGAAATGTCCTCCCACGATCTTTCCGTTCAGGATGACACCGCCGCCGACCCCGGTTCCGAGGGTAATCATGACAAGGTCTGTGTGGCCTTCACCGCCGCCCTTCCACATCTCGCCGAGCGCGGCTGCGTTTGCGTCATTTGCCACCTTGATATTGTCAATGTCAATCAGCATTCCCAGCTCCTTGGCGACATCCATGACGCCCCAGCCCAGGTTGACGCAGCGGTTCACGATGCGGTCCTGGAGGATCGGCCCGGGTACATCGATGCCGATGCCTTCAACATTATCCATGCTGATGCTTCTCTCAGCGAGCTTATCCTTGATGGCCTGCGCGATGTCCGGCAGGATGTAAGCGCCGCTTTCCTCTTTCCTGGTGGGAATCTCCCAGCTCTCGATCTTCTCCCCTTTTGTGGAGAAAAGTCCCATCTTTACAGTAGTACCGCCGATATCAATTCCAAATGCGTAGTCCTTCACACTTTTCCTCCCTCTTAGGATCTGTACACAATTTCACTTGAGCATCCAGCTTACCTTTTCCCCGGTCATGCAGACCGAATTCAGTCAGAATCCGTCACAGGCAAAATATGGCCTTCGTTCAGCCTCTGTGGAACCTGCTGCGAAGCTTTGGTCCCGCCACCTGCACCAGGATGACCAGGATCAGGATAATTCCCTTGATCGCGTTATTGATCAGGGAATCCATCTTCAGGGCGACAATGATCTTATCGACAATCGTATAGGACATGGCGCCAAACAAAACGCCCAGCATCTTGCCGCGCCCGCCGCTCATGGAAATTCCGCCCAGCACGACCGATGCGATCGCATACATCTCATAGCTGTTTCCGGTGGTTGCCGGATCTGAGCTTCCGTTCATCGCGATCCAGAGAAATGCGCCAAGCCCGGTCAGAATCCCGCAGATCGTGAAAGCGGAAATCTTCATCAGGCTGACATTCACGCCGCCCATCCTTGCCGCCTTGAAGTTAGAACCGATCGCGTAGATCTTCTTCCCGTACTTGGTCCAGCCGGACACATAGACAAAGAGCACAGTCATGGCGATCAGCACGATCCCGACTGTCGGAATGGTCGCGATCTTCCCGTTTCCGAATCCGAACAGCGCCTGATAGGCATCCTTTGCCGTATCCATCTTGTAGACACTGCTTCCGCCGCCGATCAGCTTCCGGTCCACATGCTGGCAGAAGTACTGGGAGAAGGAACGGTAAATGAGCATCGTCGCGAGTGTGACGATAAAGGCAGGCATCTCCACCCCGCCGACGAGAAGGCCGTTAATGCATCCGCACACCCCGCCGAAGGCCAGGCAGAACAGAAGCGTCAGCGCAATGCTCCCTGTGACATTGAACACCATGACGGCGAATCCTGCCGTGAGTGCCAGCATCGAGCCCACTGACAGGTCGATCTCCCCTGTCAGGCAGATGAGCCCCATTCCCAGCGCTACGATCCCGATGACCGCGCTGTGCCGGAAAATATTCATTACCCCGCTCCAGGTCAGGCCTGAGCTGGTAATCGCATATACAACAAAGATAACGATCAGTACAAAGATGAAACTGTATTCTGACCAGATCTTTCCAAATTTTTTCATGATTGCTAACCTCATCCATTTGTAACGATCCGGAATACACGATTCCGGACGATTACATCAGTACGCCATGCAGTTGGTCTGCATGATATGCGTTCGCATTCCGTCTCTGTACTGTCTTATGCTCCTTTGGCATCCTTCGTGATCCCGACACTGTACAGCATCACATCCTGTTCATTGATCTCATCGTGCGCCAGCTCTTTGATCATGCTGCCGTCATAGAAGACGATGCATCTGTCCGCAACCTTCATCAGCTCCGGGATCTCCAGTGTGTTGATCAGGATGGTCTTTCCTGCCCTGGACAGCTCCAGGATCAGGCGGTAGATCTCTGCTTTCGCTCCGACGTCGATTCCCTGTGTCGGATTGTCCAGGATCAGGATCCTGGCATCCGTATTGAGCCATCTGGCAATGAAAATCTTCTGCTGGTTCCCTCCGGAGAGAGACGTGACCAGATCCGCGCTGCTCTGCGCTTTGATATTGAGCATCTCCCGGTACTGGTCATAACGCTGCCTGTCACGCCTTCCTTCCACCGGGAGCCTGGCGGCGGAGAGGGTCTGCTCCGAAATCGCCATGTTATCCATCAAAGACATATCCGGGAGCACACTGTTTTCCTTCCGGTTGTTCGGCAGCATGCCGATGCCCGCTTTCATCGCGGCATGGATCGAATTGCGCGGGACGACCTTCCCGAATGCCTTCACGCTGCCGCCGGTGGATCTGGACGACCCGAACACAGCCTGCAGCATCTCGCTGCTCCCGCTGCCCTGAAGCCCTGTCATGCCCACGATCTCT
This sequence comes from uncultured Clostridia bacterium, assembly GCA_946405675.1. Lineage (GTDB taxonomy): Bacteria > Bacillota > Clostridia > Lachnospirales > Lachnospiraceae > Porcincola. The sequence goes on along the minus strand of CAMJIC010000120.1, from coordinate 2,767 downwards.
CCCTGCCTGACCCCTAAGTCGATATGATGGAAACCGTCTCCGGAAAAATCCTCCAGCCGAAGGACCTCTTCCCCCAGTTCCCGCTTCTCATAGACCTCAGCGTTCGAGTAGGATTCGCCGACCATCATGACCGTGACCTCTTCCGGGGTCGTCTCGCTGATCTTTCCTTCGCCGATATACTCCCCGTTCCGGAATACGGTATAGCGGTCCGCCAAAGCGAAGATCTCCGGCATCTTGTGGGAGATAAATACAAACGAGGTGCCTTCTTCCTTCAGCTTCCTCAGGATCCCGAACAGATGGTCCACTTCCTCATTGTTCAGGGACGTGGTGGGTTCATCCAGAATGATCAGCTTTGCATTGAGATGCAGCGCCTTGCAGATCTCAAGGAGCTGCTTCTGGCTGGTCTTCAGATCCGCCACCACCGCGTCCGGATCGATCTCCACCCCCAGCCGTTCAAACAGCTCCCGGCACTCCGCACGCATCTTCTTCTTGTCGAGCCGCCTGAACCGGTTCACATATTCCTTGTTCAGGAACATGTTTTCAAATACCTTCAGGTCATTGAACAGGTTGAGCTCCTGATGCACAAACGCGATTCCCATGTTTTCCGACTGCGTGATCGTGATATGATCCAGCTTCTGTCCATCGAATTCGATGGTTCCTCCATCCCTGGGAATCACGCCTGTCAGAATATTCATCAGCGTTGATTTCCCTGCGCCGTTCTCTCCCAGGAGCGCATGGACCTCTCCCTTCTCCAGGGTAAGCTGAACACCTTTCAATACCGGAACACCATTGAATGATTTCCGGATCTGTCTCATTTCCAGCAGACTCATGTGTTACTCCTACTCTCCTAATTTCACAAAAGCAACTGTTCACAGTCTTTCGATCTGTGAACAGTTGCAGCTAAGCTTAGGCTCCTTGCCATCCCGCCGGCGGCTGGCAAGCTTACCGCTCAGGCAGGCGGATGTCTTAATTGAATGCTTCGTAATTGTCAACGTTTTCGCTGGTGACGATCTCGCAGGCGATGACGTGATCCTGCTCCACCTCTTCGCCATCCAGATAATCAACCATATCCTGGATTGCAGTGCAGATCATGGACGGGCTGTAGGTAACGCTCATGATCCCGCCAAGCTGCTCCGCGACATCCTGATAGCTCTCGCCCTTGAGGACATCATAGAACTCACCCAGGCCGCCGCAGCCGGTGATCACAGGCGCGTTCCCAAAGAATGCCGCCTTGGTGTCGTCATCGATTCCGCCGCCGGCAAGCGCTTCCAGGATGCCCATGCCCAGCTCATCGTCTTCCGCATAGAACCACTTGATGTCTGTGTTCGCGCTGTCTCCCATCAGGGACTCGAAGGAGGACTTGGTGTCGCTGCGGCTCCAGTTCATGGCACCGGAGTAGGTGATCGCATCGAGATCCTCCTCGGACCACTTCGCGTCATCCGCGATGGTGTCTCCATCAAATTCCGCCTCGCCGGTCAGGTAATCCGTAAAGCCCTGATCTCTGAGGGAGGTGACGGAGGAGGTGTCGCCTTCATAGACATAAACCTTGTCGCCCGGCTTCATGCCAAGGTCTACGAAATACGCGGCTGCCGCGGCGCCGATGCCGCTGTTGTCGCCCTTTACGTTGGAAACAGCGGTGGACTCCAGGCCGGAGATGATGCGGTCAAATGCCACATAGGGAATCTCTGCGTCAACGATTCCCTGGATCGCAGATTGCACGGTGTCATCAAGCGGCTGCACGACGATCGCGATGTTATCCTCGCCTTTGGAAATGATATCCTCGATCGTTGTGATCTGCTCTGCCGCGCTTGCGGAGGTGATCAGTTCCGCCGAATACTTTCCTTCTTCGTTCACTTCCTCGACCTTGCCCTTCGCGAAGGTCGCAACAGAACCGGTCCAGCCATGATCTTCCGAAGCAGTCAGGACATAGATATGCGCGCCCTCGTCCGCCTGTGCGAGCATGGTCATCCCAAGTACCATAGTTCCTGCAAGGATCCCTGTCATCAATTTCTTATTCATAAGGCAACTCCTTCTCAATCTGAAAAACTGGTAACTGTTCAGAACCTGTTCTGAACAGTTAGGATCTGTCACAAATTAACATATACACGCTGCGTTTTCTTCCTTGATCTCGAAAAAGCATCCTGCGCAAGCTGTATGGTTAATTTCGTGACAGCTCCTTACAAAATCCAATCCATCTGCGGGTTTCTTTTCCGGACCTTGTTTTTTCACTCCGGAATGTACTCATCGAAATCATACCGGATGGTTCCGAATTCCGTCTCCTGCTCACGCAGCGCGATGGACTTCGCCATCTTTTTGATCTCGTCCGCGGTTACGCTGCGGCCAAGCTCGCTGGAAAGGACAACGCCCTCCGACAGGAACGCGGTCTGCATCGCAATGTACGGGGAGTCGATCCGGGTCTCGTCTGTCAGGTCGCCCCACAGATAGGAGTACCACTGCAGCTGGTTGTCATTGTACATTGCCATCTCCGGATGGATCAGAAGCTCCTGCTGGCCGGTCACATCCCCGATCGCACAGTCAAGCTTCGTCTCGAACAGCCTTGCCTCGCTGTCTACTCCGTAGTAGATCAGTCTCGGCTTCTGCAGGTCGCCGCCGCCGACGATCTGTCCGCCCTTCGGCACTGCCAAAGGCCCGCCCGTCTGATCGACATCCGTGAACTTCAGGCCGCCCAGGGAGCCCGCGATGAAGCTTCCTCCGATATCCTCCATATGGATCGCCCAGTCCTCATAGATGTCCATGCAAAGGCCGC
>CAMJIC010000119.1 GCA_946405675.1 uncultured Clostridia bacterium | reverse complement strand
GCCGCCCTGATCGCGGAAAAGATGAATGTGGAGCTTGAGATCATCCCCCTCGATTTCACCCAGGTTCTCTCCTCCATGACAACCGGAGAATACGACCTGGCGATCTCCGCTCTTTCGTATACGCCGGGCCGTGCTTCCTCCATGGAACTTTCCAAGGGATACTACTACGCTTCCGGGGGTTCCGGCGCAGGGCTTCTGATCAGGAAGGAGGATGCGGATGTCCTTACCGGTCCCAATGACCTGTCCGGCAAAAACCTTGTTGTGCAGCAGGGTTCCCTTCAGGAGCTGCTCGTCGCGCAGAATCTGACCGATTATGATCAGTTCCGCAGAGTCCCTTCCATTCAGGAGGTATACGACCTTGTCAGCAACGGGGTCTGTGACGCCGCGGGTGTGGATACGGAGAGCGCGCAGCTGTATATCAACAACAATCCAGACTGCAATCTTACGCTCATGAAGGGGGTCGTCTTCGATCTGGAGGAACAGTTTGAAGGAGACCGGATCGCCGGCCCGAAGGACGACCTGGAGCTGATGTATTTCGTCAATGGTGTCATCGACGAAGTTCTCTCTTCGGGGCTGTATGACAAGTGGTACAAGGAAGCCTCCGCGCGCGCAGCCGAGCTTGGCCTGTAAGAACGATCCCCACCCGGAGGTTCCGGGCTTTGACCCGGAAAACAATCAGACCCTGCCCTGCCGGGCTTTCCCGGCGGAAGGTGTATTCATAGAGGTGTCAATGTGAAAAAGCAAAAAACATACCGGACAGTCCTTCTGGTTCTTCTGTGCATCTTCTTCAACTGTATGGGACGCTATATCACGTACCGGTTCAGCGTGCCATTATGGCTCGATTCCTTCGGTACCGTATGGAGCGCCTATGCGCTCGGCCCGGTCTGCGGCAGCATGGTGGGCATCACCGGTAATCTGATGTGCAGCGCACTGTTCCATGCGCACTGGGGCTATCTGTTTACCAGCATCGCCATTGCGGTTCTGGTAGGACTTCTGTCCCATAAAAAAAGCCTGGGCACCTTGCCCGGCTCCATGATCATCGGAATCCTGTGCGCAGTCGCGGCAACCGCCATTTCCGTCCCGCTGAATTACCTCTTCCATTCCGGCATGACAGGCAATCAATGGGGGGACGGCGTGATCAACCTGTTCCTCGGGTGGAAATGGCCTGAGTTCATCTGCAAGATTCTTGGGGAATTCTATCTGGATTTTGTAGATAAGGTACTGACCCTGATGGTCATTTTCCTGGCAGTGAAGCTGATCCGGAAGCTGTTCCCGCACGCAGTCCTCTCTTCCTCAGAGCGGATGGTGGCAGGGACGCTTTTCCTGCTCCCTGTGCTTGTCCTGGCGATGCCATCCTTCTTGTCCCGCAGGGCCATTGCAGCCACTGCCACCAATGCCGACTACAATGATTATGTCCAGACGGTCTTCAGCAATGACAACGGCCTTCCCTGCGGCGAAGCCAATGACATTGCCGAGACAAATGACGGGATCCTGTGGATCGGAACCTATGCAGGTCTTTACCGTTACAACGGACAGGAATTCGTGTGGATGGACAACTACGATACCGTCCGCAATGTCAACTGCCTGTACACCGACGATGAAGGCCGCCTGTGGATCGGAACCAATGATAACGGGCTCGCGATCTCAATCAACGAAGAGATCGTCAATGTTCTGGATCAAAGCTCCGGTCTTCCTTCTGATTCCGTCCGCTCGATCATTGAAAGCTCCGACGGCTATTATTATATCGGCACCACCGGCAGCATGCAGATCCTTGCCCTGAATAATGGCCTGAAAAAGGTATCCTCCCTCTGGGAGATCAATTACGCGGATGACCTGACATGCGATAACGACGGGCATGTTGCCGCCGTGACCTCCGACGGACGCCTGTTTCTTCTGAAGCATGGACAGATCCTTTGCTCGATGCGCTATCCCGCAGACGGAGAACAGATCAACTGCTGCGGATTTGATCAGAAGGGAAAGCTTCTGATCGGCACATCTCTGGGACGAGTGCATTTTTACGATATTTCAGAAGGCTGGTTCAAAGAAGAATCAGTGCTGGACTGCGACGGGCTGAACAGCCTTAACGACATCAACATGCTGGAGAACGGAGATATCTTTCTCTCTGCGGAAAACGGCATTGCGTTCCTTGACGAAAACCGCGGATATCATCAGATCAATGTCAATTCCTTCAACAATTCCATCGACAGGATGCTGAAGGATTATCAGGGGAATCTCTGGTTCACCTCCTCCAGGCTTGGCCTGCTTCGGATGGCGCCGTCGCCCTTCCAGGATCTTTACAGCTCTGTAGGAATGACGGAGCACGTCGTCAATTCCGTCTCTCGCTGGCAGGGAAACTACTATATCGGGACGGATGCAGGGCTTGACATCATTGATGGAACGCTGCGCAAGGAGATCAAAAACAGCCTGACAAGGCAGCTGTCCGGCATCAGGATCCGCTGCATTTTCGCAGACAGCCAGGATCATCTGTGGATCTGCACCTACGGCCAGGGGCTCCTGGAGATCGACCCGGACCAGAAACAGACTCTGTATGACAGCAGCAACGGAAGCTTCGGCAGCCGCGCCCGGCTCGCGACGGAGCTTTCCGACGGGACTGTCGTTGCCGCCGGCGACACGGGGATCAGCTTCATCCGCGATCACCAGATCCTTCAGACGATCGGATATGCGGACGGTCTGATCAATTCCATGATCCTTGCTGTCTCGCAGCTGCCGGACGGAACCATCATCGCCGGGACGGACGGTGACGGAATCGCCCTGATCCAAAATGGCGAGGTCGTGCGCATGCTCACCCGGGAAGACGGGCTCAGTTCCGGCGTGATCCTGAGAACCATTGTGGACGAGGCCGGGAAAGGCGTCTTCATCGTGACCAGCAACGGGCTTTGCTACATGGATCACGATTATGCCATCCGCCCGCTGAACAATTTCCCGTATTTCAACAATTATGATGTCTGGATCAAGGACAAAGAGACCCTGTTCGTGACCGGCAGCTCCGGGATCTATGTAGTGGACCGTGAGGAGCTTCTTTCCGACGCGCCCACGATCTCCTATGACCTTCTGGATGCAAGGAAGGGACTCCACAGTTCCCTCACCGCGAATTCCTGGAACTATTATGACGGTGACGGCCATCTGTTCCTGTCCTGTGACAGCGGTGTTTTTCTTGCGGATATCAACCGATACTCGGAAGGAACCCATGTCTACCGCATGAATCTCTCCACCGCCTACCTGGACGGTGAATCCTTCCGCGTCGAAAGCAGCGCCCCGATCAACGTGGAACGGAGCGTTAAGAAGATCGAGCTGTTTCCTGAGGTGATCAACTTCACGATCCAGGATCCCAATGTGGGTTATTACCTGGAGGGCTTTGACGATGAATGGACATTCCTTCCCCAAAGCTCCCTGGGCAGCATCACCTATACGAATGTCCCCTCCGGCAGCTACAATTTCCATCTTGCCGTGTTCACGAATGATGATTCCTCGATCCTTGAGGAGCGCGTCTATCCGATCATCAAGCAGAAGGACATCTACGACATGCCCTGGTTCATCGGATATGTGGTCGTGACAGCGATGGTGTTCATCATCTTCCTTCTCGGCCTGTGGTTCAGGCGCATATATGAGCGGGCACAGCTGCAGATCAAGATGGGCGATCAGACGATCCTCACCATCGCCAATACAGTCGATGCCAAGGATGAACGTACCTCCCAGCACTCTGTACGTGTCGCAAAGTATTCTGTCCTGATTGCCAAAAAGATGGGATTCTCTGATAAAGAATGCGAAAACCTGCGCAAGGCCGCCAGCCTGCATGATATCGGAAAGATCGCGATTCCTGACAACATCCTGAATAAACCAAGCCGTCTCACGGACGAAGAATACGCCACCATGAAATCCCATACCAGACGCGGTGCGGAGATCCTGGAGGGCTTTACCCTGATCGAACATATCAAGGAGGGTGCGCTTTATCATCATGAGCGCTACGACGGACGCGGCTACCCCCAGGGTCTGAAGGGGGAAGAGATCCCGCTATATGGAAGGATCATCGGCGTTGCGGACGCATTCGATGCCATGACTGCAAACCGTATCTACCGGAACCAGATGGATATCGACTATGTGCTTGATGAACTCAGAAAAGGTCGCGGAACCCAGTTTGATCCCAGGGTTGTTGACATCTTCCTTGCTATCCTGGAAGAAGGCACGATCGACCTGAACCTGCTATACCCGAGACGCCAGCAGGCAGAGAACACAGAGGAGAAAAAGGAAGAAATGAAGGAAGAGGCCGGGAAGAAAGAAGGAGGTGCCGAATGAAACGAATCTATATCACCACTTTCCTGACCTGCGCCGCTGTGCTTGTCCTGTTTTTCGGGATCAGCCGCACCAGGAACATCAGCGGAGCCATGAGCTCGGTCACGGTGGGTTTCATCTATGAAGGGGATGAAACCGCCCCGTATACCTACAATTTCGCGCGCGCCCAGGTCATGCTGCACGAGGAGCTGCGCGATTCAGTGAACATCCTCGCCCGGAACAATGTCCCGGACGATGCCATCGAGGACACGCTGCGTGAGCTCTCCCTTAAGGGCTGCAGCATCATTTTCACAAATTCCCACAGTGAGGCTTTCGCAGAGCTTGCACCATCATATCCTGAAGTCCAGATCTGCCAGATCAGCGACATGGCGGCGCCTGCGGAAAACCGTGCGGACAATTACCATACCTTCAATGGAGAGATTTATCAGGCCCGTTATATCAGCGGCGTTGCCGCCGGGCTCAAGCTTCAGGAGATGGTCGACAATGGCCTGATTTCCAGAGATGAGGCTCTCGTCGGATATGTCGGCGCGTTCCCCGTCCCCACCGTCATCTCAGGCTATACTGCCTTTCTGATCGGAGTAAGGTCTGTCTTCCCCACTGCCGTCATGAAGGTACGCTATACCAACACCTGGGCCAGCTACAGGGACGAAAAGGCATGCGCCGAGGAGTTGATCCGGGAAGGCTGCGTCGTCCTCTCCCACCACTCTGACACCATCGGCCCCGCTGTCGCCTGCGAGGAAGCTTCCGCCAGGCAGCCGGCCGTCTTTGTCGGCTGCAATGAAAGCTATCTGGACATTGCCCCGTCATCAGCTCTTCTGAGCATCCGGATCAACTGGACGCCTTATGTGATTGGCGCTGTTCAGGCTGTGATGAATCATCAGAGAATTGAATCCTTTATCCGTGGGAACAGGCATAGCAAGAACGACATCAGTGCCGGGCTGGAACAGGATAATACTCTTGAATTTCTGGATCTGAACCTGAATCTCGCGGCGAAGGGAACCCAGATGGTGATGGATAATACGGCTGCGATCCTGAAGAAGGAACCAACCGTCGCCTTCCAGGGGCCATATACCGGGAAAGACCCGTCAAACCCGTCCGATACGATCAGCCTGGATGGCGGATATCTCGAGAACATGAATTCCTCCATGCCATCCTTCCACTACATTCTGAATGATGTCATTGAAGTTGAATCGTAACTGTTCAGAACAGTCACCTGCGGAACCGCAAGTGACGTATGAAAACGCAAATAATGCGATCCGGCAAGAAAGGAGTTTCCTCTCTTGCCGGATCTTCTTTTCGTTATTTCCTGAATGCTGCCGCTGCGTCCTACCTCACTTCTCTTCTGTCAAAGATTCTGACCGAAAGGATGAGGAACAGTACGATAGTGATAATCGCTACCGGAAGTCCTGGCACGACAGGCGGCGCTGTGGCGTCCATCAGCTGATCCGGCATGTAATTCTCGATCTCGATCGTTTTCTTGAATGCCATGTGGAAGGCGGTGTCAATGCTCATATAGATCAGGGTCATTGCCCCTGTTCCAAAGACCACTGCCAGAACCATGCCGAAGGTTTTGCTTTTCAGTGCGCAGGTTACCAGCAGCAGGATCGCGCACACTCCCTGAAGCAGCAGAAAACGAAGCCCCAACGCTCCCAGCACCTGTGGAAGATTTTCACCCATCGTTACCTTGATGAAAAGCACATTTCCAATCAGGTTTCCGATGATCCCTGCCGCAATAAAGATCAGGTTATGCAGGATCACGGCAATGTAGCGGGATATCATAGTATATCCCCGCCTTGAAACCTGCCCCGCGATATTCTTGATGTATCCGTGCTCAATGTCCGCGTAATAGAAATAGCAGACGGAGAACATGATCAGCATCGCATTGATCCCGGGGAACGGATTCTGCAGAATCGAAGCCACCGTCGTGCTCTGCGGCAGCATGGAGGAAATGCCTGCGCTGTCCGGCAAAAACCTCAGCAGAAAAGCAAACAGCTTCAGGAGCGGAGTTCCGCAAAAGCCCATCAGGAGTGCGATCACAAGGCAGACCTTAAAGCTGCGCGCCTTGAACATTCTGTGGATATCCATCCGGATCAGATTACTCATGCCTTCCACCTCCTGTCATTCTCAGATAGTAGTCCTCCAGGGACAATGAGCGCACAAAGATCTCTTCCAGGCCGACCCCGGCGCCTACCAATGCCCTTGACATGTCCGCCGTCCTGTCCAGGTTCCCGGATACGCGGATGCAGCCCTGTTCCTCCATGGCCTGTGCCGGAATATCCATCCCTGCCAGCACCTTAAGCGCCGCCTCCGTATTGTCCGTGCGGATCTTGACATATTTTCCGCTGCGCAGGTGCATATCCTTCGCGGAAAACTCATCCAGAAGCTGTCCTTCATGGATCACGCCGTACAGATCCGCCACCTTATCCAGTTCCTCCAGAATATGGCTTGAGATCAGAATGCTGATCCCGTACTGGTCACGCAATCCTACCAGGATCTGGCGAACCTCCACGATTCCCTGGGGATCCAGGCCGTTGATCGGCTCATCCAGCACCAGCAGCTTCGGGTTCCCCACTAACGCCAGGGCGATCCCGATCCTCTGGCGCATGCCAAGGGAAAAAGACCCGACGCCTTTTTTGCTGTCGACCTCCTCCATCCCGACTGCCTCCAGAAGCCGCGGAACCTCCGTGCGCGGATCCACGCCCAGCGCGATACACTTGATCTTCAGGTTCTCCTGGGCGGAATACTTCGGATAGATCCCGGGCTCCTCAATCAAAACTCCCACCTGCCGAAGCAGCCTGCCCCGCTCAGAGCCGGTCTTTCCAAACAACGCATAGTCACCGCTGGTCGGCGTGGACAGGCCGCTGATCATCCGCATGATCGTGGTTTTCCCTGCTCCGTTCCGGCCGATCAGGCCGTATATCTTTCCTTCCGGTATATGCATATTCACCCTGTCCACGGCTGTTTTAGAGCCATATTTCCTGGTCAGGTCTTTTGTTTCCAATATGTAATCCATAGGCCGGTCTCCTCCCCTCTTCTCCTCAGGCTCTGCTGATGATTACAATGAGTGAAACAGATCATATCATACCACACTCCTTTGACAAATGCATTTTCTTTCGGCTGCTGCAGATCATGCCCCGGCTGTGACCTGCAGCCCTGTTAGTGTAATTATCATCCTGTATGCGCATCTTGTAACAACAAATCCGGGTAACTGTTCAGAACCTGTTCTGAACAGTTACGCATCGGGCGATGCTTCG
>CAMJIC010000118.1 GCA_946405675.1 uncultured Clostridia bacterium | reverse complement strand
TCTCAGCGCGTCGATAAATGCAGGCCTTGTTCCGCAGCACCCGCCCAGAATCGGGATTCCCATCTGAAGATAGACGTTCATTTCCTTTGCAAACCGCTCAGGCGTCATGGCGTACAGACCTGACCGTGGGTCAGGCAGCCCGGCGTTTGGCTTCACGATAAGCATCTTGTTGGTATGGGAACGGATCTTTTCTACAATGGGGATCAGCTCCGCAGGGCCGAGAGAGCAGTTCACGCCTATGGCATCCACTCCAAGACAGTCCAGCGTAAGTGCCATGGCTTCCGGTATGGTTCCGGTAAATGTCCTTCCGTTTTGCTCAAATGTCATCGTGACCCACACGCTGAGGGAAGTATTCTCCTTCGCCGCAAGAACTGCCGCACGCACTTCATTCAGGTCGGTCATGGTCTCAAACACCACAAGGTCGGCCCCGGCATTTTCCCCTGCTGTGACTACATCTTTGAAGCATTCATATGCCTCATCAAAGGAGATCGTTCCGAGGGGCTCCATCAGTTCTCCGATCGGGCCTACGTCAAGCGCAACCTTTACGCCTTTTTCCCGGGCAGCTGCGGCAGCCTTTTTCGCAGCTGCGATGTTCGCCGTGATCAGTTCCTTCACCGAAAACCGGCATCCCTCCAGCTTACGGCTGTTCACGCCGAAGGTATTCGCGTAAATCACGCGGCTTCCGGATTCGATATAGCTTCTGTGGATCTGCTCCACAATCTGTGGGTGTTCGAGACCGAATACCTCAGGCCGGTGACCGGGCTTCAGCCCGGCCTTCTGGAGCATGGTTCCCATGGCACCGTCAAGAAGGAGAAACTGTTTCTTATCCATCATCTGAATCCTCACTTACAGAATGTGTCAGGTTTATATCATTCTATGGTAACTTTCAGCACTGTCACTTGCGAAACCGCAAATGACGTATGATAAGTCTCACTGCATATAACAGCGTTCGTTGTGCTCCCTGTAGGAACATTTGGATATAAGGGGGCAGGAGGCACAGCTTCCGTATACTGGCGCTTTGGGGATCTCGCAGATTCCCATAATGGCAGTGATTGACTTGCGCGGCACCATGAGGTTTGTCTTTGTCAGGGTCAGTCCGATCATGCGCTGTGTGTTGAGCAGTGTCAGGAATGGCCTTTGTACGGAAAGCGGGTAATCCCCGTAGCCGGGGGAAAAACGGTTTGTCAGGTATTTTCCCTCCTGCAGAAGGCTTGTCCTCAGCTTTTGCTCGAATTGGTCAGCCGCCTCCTCAGCTGCCTCCGAGGCGCAAAGATCCAGGAGAAATGCGTTCCCCATATTGGTGATCTCTTCCTTCATCAGCGCTTGTTCCAGCTGTATTCCAAGCGTAATAGCGATCAGGACAGCTTTGCTGCAGCCGTCAAGAAGACGCAGGATATCTCTTCCCGCGAGGACATCGGTAATCTCGTCAGCCGGAAGGATCCTGTAAACGGCCCGGGGCCGGGCAAGGCGAAGAACCTGCTCTTCACAAGACAGGATCTGCTTTTCCAGGGCTTCAGGGACAGAGGGTTCCGTAGATTCGAAACGGAACCCTCTTCCTCCGGCCTGGTAAAGGAATGCGTTCAGGATTTTCCGGTGATCCAGGGTTTTCAGCTCAATGGTGATCATGGCAAGCCCTCATTGTTACATCGCGTCCTGATGCTCAGTATAAAACATTTTGAAGAAAAGCGGAATGGTAACTGTTCAGAACCTGTTCTGAACAGTTACGCGGAATGTACTTTTTAGGCGGAGCCATTTACACCGCCCGGGCGGTGTGTTAAATTGCACTTACTGTTTTCAAAAGGGTTTTGTAACTGTTCAGCACAGTCACTTGGGAAACCGCAGGAGACGTCTGAAAACGTAAATGATGCAGTCAGACTTTTGATTGACCAGAGAATCAGCTTTTCTGTGTGGTTTGAAACAGTGATGATGTGAAAACGGATAGATGAGGATGGAGGTATGGTGTTGAGTAACCATGGTGACAGACATTTTTATAAGAGGCTGTTTTCCCTGGCAGCGCCGATCACGGTTCAAAGCCTGATGCTGGCTTTGGTCGCGGCGGCGGATGCATTGATGCTGGGCAGGATCGGGCAAAATGAGATGACGGCGGTCTCCCTGGCAACGCAGATCCAGTTTGTCCAGAATATGATCCTTTCCGCGATCGTTGGGGCAGGGGCGATCCTTGGCGCGCAGTATTTCGGCAAGGGAGACCGGAAGACCATGCAGGAACTTTTTCATCTGATGCTGCGCTTCAGCGGCGGGGTGTCACTCCTTTTTTTTGCGTTCTGCGAGCTGTGTCCGGATCTTCTGATGCGGATCTTTACGCATGATGCGCAGCTGATCGGGATCGGCAGCACCTATCTTAGGATTGCCGGATGGTCTTACCTTCTGACCGGGATTTCCCAGTGTTATCTGACGATGCTGAAGATATCGGACCATGTGATGGAAAGCGCTCTGGTCAGCAGCAGTGCGGTAATCTCCAATATCGCGCTGAACGCAGTCTTTATTTTCGGCCTTCTGGGAGCGCCACGCATGGAATCGCGGGGCGCAGCCACCGCCACCACGATCTCACGTGTGATCGAGCTGGCGCTTTGCCTGATCGTTTCCTCCCGGAAGCGCCATATCAGGCCGTCCCTTCTGAATATTCTGAAGGGAAACCGTCTCCTGAGGAAGGATTTCACGCGGCAGTGCCTGCCGCTGATGGGCGGTTCGCTCCTGTGGGGAGTCGGTTTTACCTCCTACACAGCGATCATGGGGCATATGGGAACAGATGCCGCCGCTGCCAATTCTGTCTCTGCTGTCGTGCGCGACCTGATCTGCTGTGCCTGCAACGGAGTGGCAGGCGCGGCAGGCATTCTTGTGGGAAATGAACTTGGCGCAGGACGGCTGGATACAGGCAAAGCCTACGGGATCCGGCTGAAGAACCTGTCCTGGGTGATCGGCCTGGGGTCCACGGCCATCATCCTTGCCCTGACACCCCTTGTGACATCCTTTGTCATTCTGTCAGAGACTGCCCACAGCTACCTGACGGGCATGATGGTCATCATGGCGTTCTATATGATCGGAAGATGCGTGAACACGGTCACAATCAATGGCGTCCTTGACGGAGGAGGGGATACCGTGTTTGACATGTACAGCCTTGCTGTTTCCATGTGGGGGATTGCGATCCCGCTGGCATTGCTTGGTGCGTTTGTCTTCCACTGGCCGGTCCTCGCCGTTTATTCCTGCACCTGCCTGGATGAGGTCGGAAAGATCCCATGGGTGATGATCCGCTTCCGTAAGTATAAGTGGGTACAGGACCTGACCCGGCAGATATAATTGCAACAAGTCACGCCCCCGCCAGCGGGCCGGCCTGTGGGTGTGGCGGGGGTGTGACTTGTTACCTGTGACTTGACAGACCGGAAGAATCGTTTTAATCTTCAGGTTACGATTGCCAGCATTTCACGAAGTAAGGAGGAAAGATCGATGGAGAAGCTGAAAGTCGGAATATTGGGCGCAACCGGAATGGTTGGCCAGCGGTTTGTAACCCTTCTTACAGGGCATCCCTGGTTTCAGATCGAGGTGCTTGCGGCAAGCCCTCGCTCGGAGGGAAAGACCTATGAGGAGGCGGTCGGCGGCAGATGGAAGATGGACCAGCCGATGCCGGATGAAGTGCGCAGCATGGTCGTCCGGAACGTAAACGACGTGGAGAAGGTCGCATCCTGTGTGGATATGGTTTTTTCGGCGGTTGATATGTCAAAGGAGGAGATCCGCAGCATTGAGGAGGCTTTTGCGAAGACAGAGACTCCGGTTGTTTCCAACAACAGCGCGCACCGCTGGACGGAGGATGTCCCGATGGTGATCCCGGAGATCAATCCGGAGCATTTTGACATCATCGAAGCGCAGAAAAGGCGGCTTGGTACGAAGAGGGGTTTCATCGCCGTCAAGCCGAACTGCTCGATCCAGGCATATACCCCGGCTCTTGCAGCCTGGAAAGAATATGGTCCCTATGAGGTGGTTGCGAGTACCTATCAGGCGATCTCCGGTGCCGGAAAGACCTTTGCCGACTGGCCGGAGATGAATGGCAATGTCATCCCGTTTATCGGCGGCGAGGAAGAGAAGAGCGAGAAGGAGCCGCTTAAGGTCTTCGGGCGCGTGGAGGGCAGCAGGATTGTTACCGCCACGGAGCCTCTCATTACCTGCCAGTGCGTGCGGATCCCGGTATTGAACGGCCACACGGCATCCGTGTTCGTGAAGTTCAGAAAGAATCCGTCCAAGGAGGAGCTGATCGAGAAGCTGGTATCCTTCCGCGGATATCCGCAGGAGAAGGGACTTCCCAGCGCCCCGAAGCAGTTCATCCAGTACTGCGAGGAGGATAACCGCCCGCAGGTTGCCCTGGATGTTGATTATGAAGGCGGCATGGGCGTATCCATCGGCCGTCTGCGTCCGGATACAGTCTACGACTGGAAGTTCATCGGGCTTGCGCACAACACTCTGCGGGGCGCGGCCGGCGGTGCGGTGCTGTGTGCCGAGACCCTTGTCTCCATGGGTTATATTCAGAAAAAGTGATAAGGACCTGGTTTTGTTTTCATCCCTTCCGGGTCCGCTGCAGAAAACAAATTACAGTCATACCCACAGGCTGTCCTGCTGGAGCAGGCGTGGGTATGGCTTGTAACGAGAACGAAAAGGGAATGGAATGGGAAAATCACTTTTTATTGCTGAAAAACCAAGCGTTGCGCAGGCGTTTGCGGCTGCGCTCGGAGAAAATATGAGGCGGGGCGACGGTTTCCTGGAATCCGACCGCACCGTTATCACATGGTGTGTCGGCCATCTGATCTCTATGAGCTATCCGGATGCGTATGGCGAAGAGTACAGAAGGTGGAGCTTTTCCACCCTTCCTTTCCTCCCAGAACATTTCCGGTATGAGGTGATCCGCTCCAGCGCGAAGCAGTTTTCCATCGTGAAAAAGCTCCTGACCCGTCCTGACGTGGAGACGATCTATGTCTGCACCGACTCCGGACGGGAGGGGGAATACATTTACCGTCTCGTCCGGCAGGAAGCCGGCGTGAAGGGGAAGGAGGAGCGGCGCGTCTGGATCGATTCCCAGACCGATGAAGAGATCCGCAGGGGGATCCGGGAAGCGAAGCCGATCAGCGCATATGACACCCTTTCGGATGCGGCTTACCTTCGGGCGAAGGAAGATTACCTGATGGGGATCAATTTCTCCCGCGCCCTGACCCTGCGCTACGGGGATTCCATGGCATCCTTTCTGAAGGAGCGCTATTGCGTTGTGTCAGTCGGACGCGTCATGACCTGCGTCCTTGGCATGATCGTGTCAAGGGAAAGGGAGATCAGACAGTTTACGGAGACCGCTTTTTACCGCGTGATTGCCGTGACAGAGGAAAAGGACGGGTCGATCCAGGCGGAGTGGCGCGCTGTGGAAGGTTCGGATTACTATCTGAGCCCGAAGCTGTACAAGGAGAATGGTTTCCTCAAGGAGGAAGATGCCAGGCAGCTGATCCAGAGCCTGAGCCAGGCACCAAAGCCATGGGAAGCCCGTGTCCTGGAGATCTCAAGGAAGACCGAGAAGAAGAATCCGCCTCTTCTGTATAATCTGGCGGAGCTTCAGAATGACTGCAGCCGCATGTTCAAGATCAGTCCGGACCAGACGCTTGCCATCGCCCAGGAACTGTATGAGAAAAAGCTTACGACTTATCCGAGGACGGATGCCAGGGTTTTGTCTACGGCGATTACGAAGGAGATCAGCCGGAACATACAAGGGCTGACACGCTTTGAGAGCGCAGCATCCTATGCGCAGAGCGCCATGGAGCAAGGAAGCTGGAAGACGATCGCGAAAACCCGGTATGTCAACGATGCACAGATCACGGATCACTATGCCATTATTCCCACAGGGCAGACGCAGGCTGTGAAAAGCCTGTCTTCCCTCAGCTACGGCGTATACTGCCAGATCGTAAAGCGCTTCTTAGGTATCTTTTATCCCCCCGCCCAGTACAGGAAGATCAGCCTTACCCTTCTGTATGGGAAGGAACGGTTCTTTGCTTCCTTCCGCATCCTGCAGGAGGAGGGATACCTTGCGGTCATGAAAAAGCCTGAAAAGGAGTCCGCCCAGGCCCAGAAAGAGAATTCAAAAGAGAATTCATCCGAGGAGAGCAGGCTGGATCCGGAGTTGATTGCGCGTCTGGAAAAGCTGAAAAAAGGAGCTGTCGTTGCCATTGACCGCTTTGAGATCCGGGAAGGAAAGACCTCGCCTCCCAAGCGTTATAACTCCGGTTCCATCATACTGGCGATGGAAAATGCGGGACAGCTGATCGAGGACGAGGAACTCAGGGAACAGATCAAGACAACGGGAATCGGAACCAGCTCGACCAGGGCTGAAATTCTGAAAAAGCTTGAAAAAAACCAGTATATCTCATTGAACAAAAAAACGCAGATCCTTACGCCGACTTTGCTGGGGGAGATGATCTGCGACACGGTCCGCTGCAGCATCAGCGCCCTGCTCAGCCCGGCCTTTACGGCAAGCTGGGAAAAGGGATTGAATTATGTGGTGGACGGATCCGTCACCTCGGACGAATACATGCAGAAGCTCTCTTCGTATGTCGCG
Source organism: uncultured Clostridia bacterium (assembly GCA_946405675.1). Lineage (GTDB taxonomy): Bacteria > Bacillota > Clostridia > Lachnospirales > Lachnospiraceae > Porcincola. Next base: position 1,065 of record CAMJIC010000118.1, on the reverse strand, counting down.
AAATTCACGAACCAGGTCAAGACGACGCCAAACGCAAGCAGGCTTCTTCCCATGTATCAGCAGGCTGCGCGGTTCTATCCGGACAAGTCCGGATCCGGCAGTACAAAAAAATCTTCCGGACAGAGCGCGAAAAGACGGGGAAAAGCAAAAAACGCTGCGCAAAAGCAGGGTTGAGAATGACATCATAAGGAGTCCTGAATGGCACCGAAAAAAGCATATGACGCCGACTCGATCACCGTCCTGGAAGGACTTGAGGCGGTGCGTAAGAGACCCGGCATGTATATCGGGAGCACCTCCCGGAAAGGCCTGAACCACCTGGTCTATGAAATTGTTGACAACTCAGTGGATGAACATCTTGCAGGCTACTGCACGACGATCCACGTCACCTTGAATGATGACGGAAGCGCGACTGTTTCCGATGACGGAAGAGGGATTCCGGTCGGGATGCATAAACAGGGTGTTTCCGCGGAGCGGGTCGTATTCACGACCCTTCACGCAGGAGGAAAATTTGATGAAGGCGCTTACCGTACCTCCGGCGGGCTGCACGGAGTCGGTTCCTCTGTTGTGAATGCCCTGTCTTCCTGGATGGATGTACAGGTGCGGCTGGACGGCAGGATCTACCATGACCGGTACAAAAAGGGGAAGCCTGACCTGGAGCTGGAGAATGGGCTGCTCCCCGTCATCGGGAAAACGAAGGAGACGGGAACCTGCATCTCTTTCCTGCCGGACGGGGACATTTTCACCCAGACGACACGGTTTTCCTCCACAGACATCCAGAACCGCCTTCATGAGACCGCGTACCTGAACCCGGAGCTGACCATCGTTTTCCGGGATCTTAGGGAGGGCCGGGATTATGAGGCAGTGTTCCATGAACCGGACGGCATCCTCGGGTTCATCAAGGATCTGAACAAGAATAAGGAAGCCGTCTGTGAGCCCATCTATATCAAGGGAGAGAGTGACCAGATCCAGGTGGAGATCGCGGTCCAGTATGTCAATGAGTTTCATGAAAATGTACTTGGCTTCTGCAACAATATCTTCAACGCGGAGGGCGGCACCCACCTGACC
>CAMJIC010000117.1 GCA_946405675.1 uncultured Clostridia bacterium | reverse complement strand
ATATGAACGTTTGTCCTGCGTCATATGTACAAGTTATTTCTGAACAGCTCCTAAGCTTCCTGCTTCTTCACCTCCAGGTCCGTCTGGTCAAATGCGTCGGAAATCGAATGCCCTGCGGGTACCATCGGGAAGACATTGTCATTCTCATCGATCACGCACTCGATCAGCACCGGTCCGCCAAAAGCAAGGGCTTTCTCAAAAGCAGGCGCGAACTCCTCACGGGAGGTGACGCGGATCGCACCGCAGCCGAGTGCCTTTGCAACGGCGCAGTAATCCACCTTGTCCTTCAGGATCGTCTGGGAATACCTTCCTCCATAGAACAGCTCCTGCCACTGGTGCACCATCCCCAGGACAGAGTTGTTGAACACCACCTCAATGATGCCGATATTGTACCGGCTTGCGGTCGCCAGCTCATTCATGTTCATCCTGAAACAGCCGTCCCCGGCAATGTTCACGACAATCTTGTCAGGCAGCGCCGTCTTCACGCCGATGGATGCTCCCAAGCCGTAGCCCATCGTGCCGAGGCCGCCGGAAGTAAACAGCTGCCTGGGCTCCTTATAGCGATAATACTGTGCCGCCCACATCTGGTGCTGTCCCACTTCTGTGACGATCTTTGCATTTCCCTCCGTCAGCCGGTAGATCTCCTCCATGATGAAGGGGCCGGTCAGCCTTCCTTCATCATACCGGAGCGGATACAGCCTTGCCAGCTCCATGCTCTCCTTTACCCACTCCTCATGATTCTTCGGGCTGATCAGAGGATTGAGGCGCTTGAGCACTTCATTGCAGTCTCCGGAAACGCTCACATCCACCTTGATATTCTTGTTGATCTCAGCCGGGTCGATATCGATCTGGACGATCCGGGCCTTCTTTGCAAAGGAACCCGGGTTGCCGATAACCCTGTCCGAGAACCGGCACCCCACCGCAATCAGCAGGTCGCAGTGGGATACCGTCAGGTTCGCCGCCTTCGTGCCGTGCATCCCCAGCATGCCAAGATACAGCGGGTCATTCCCGTCAAACGCGCCCTTTCCCATCAGCGAATCACAGACCGGCGCGTTCAGATGGTGCGCCAGCTTCTTCAGCTCCTCTGAGCAGTTGGAAATGACGGCTCCGCCGCCCGCGAAGATCACCGGCTTCTTTGCCCGGTTGATCAATTCAGCCGCAGCCTCAAGGTCATGATTCCGGATATACTCGTTTTGTGGGACAAATACCTCCGGCCTGGCCGGCTCATATTCCGCCACGTCCGAAGTCACGTTTTTCGTCAGGTCAATCAGGACCGGCCCCGGCCGCCCTTCTCTGGCGATCCGGAAGGCTTTCCGGATCGTGTCCGCCAGGACATTCACATCCTTTACGATGCAGTTGTACTTCGTAATCGGAATCGAGATCCCGGCGATATCGATCTCCTGAAAGGAATCCTTGCCCAGCAGGGAAATGCCCACATTGCAGGTGATCGCAACCAAAGGCACGGAATCCATGTTTGCCGTGGCAATCCCGGTCACAAGGTTGGTTGCACCAGGGCCGGAGGTCGCAAAGCATACGCCCACCCCTCCGGTTGCCCGCGCGTATCCGTCCGCCGCATGGGCAGCGCCCTGTTCATGGGAGGTCAGGATATGGCGGATCTCATGCTGGTGGCGGTACAGCTCATCATACACATTCAGGATCGCGCCGCCCGGATAACCGAAAACGGTATCCACTCCCTGTTCCTTCAGACACTCGATCAGTATCTGGGATCCGTTCATTTTCATTCGTTTTCCTCCCCAGGCACCTTCAGCACCGCTCCTTTGTTCCCCGACGTGACAAGCGCCGCATAGCGGGCAAGATAACCGTCTGTGATCTTTGGCTTGCGCGGCTTCCAGGCAAGCCTTCTCTTCGCAAGCACCTCATCCGATACCAGAAGCTCCAGCCTGTGCTCAGGAATATTGATCAGGATCCGGTCACCCTCCTCAACCAGCGCGATGGGTCCGCCCACCGCAGCCTCCGGGGAAACATGCCCGATGGAGGCACCTCTGGATGCGCCGGAGAATCTGCCGTCCGTGATCAGGGCGACTGTGCTGCCCAGTCCCATTCCCGCAATCGCGCTTGTAGGATTCAGCATCTCACGCATGCCCGGACCGCCCTTGGGCCCCTCATACCGGATCACCACCACATCTCCTTCGTGGATCTTCCCGCCAAGGATTGCCGCGATCGCATCCTCTTCACAGTCAAATACACGCGCCGGGCCTTCATGCACCATCATTTCCGGAACAACCGCCGAACGTTTCACGATCCCTGAATCCGGGGCAAGGTTGCCATTCAGGGCCGCAAGTCCGCCTGTCTCGGAATAAGGATTCTCCAGCGGCCTGATCACCTCAGGATCAAGGTTCCTGGCATCCCTGATATTCTCCCCGACTGTCTTCCCCGTGCAGGTAATGCAGTCCAGGTTCAGCAGATTCTTCTTTGTCAGCTCCTTCATGACCGCATAGACGCCGCCTGCTTCATTCAGGTCCTCCATATAGGTCGGGCCCGCAGGAGCCAGGTGGCACAGATTCGGCGTGCGTTCCGACACCTCATTGGCAATATCCACGTTGATCTCAACACCGGCTTCATGGGCGATGGCCGGAAGATGGAGCATGGAATTTGTGGAGCATCCCAGCGCCATGTCAACAGTGAGCGCATTCATGAATGCATCCTCTGTCATGATATCACGGGGGCGGATGTTTTGCCGCAGAAGCTCCATGATCTGCATCCCGGCATGCTTTGCCAGGCGCAGCCGGTCCGAATAAACAGCCGGAATCGTGCCGTTTCCGGCAAGCCCCATCCCAAGCGCTTCCGTCAGGCAGTTCATGCTGTTGGCCGTATACATCCCGCTGCAGCTTCCGCAGGTAGGACAGACCTTTCGTTCATACTCGGACAGCTGCTCATCCGTCAGCTTATGTGCCGTATATTCGCCCACCGCTTCAAACATGGAGCTCAGAGAACGCTTCCTTCCATATACATGCCCCGCCATCATGGGACCGCCGGAGACAAAGATCGTCGGAACGTTAATGCGCGCTGCCGCCATCAGAAGGCCGGGAACGTTCTTATCGCAGTTCGGCACCATGACCAGCGCGTCAAACTGGTGCGCCTTTGCCATGCATTCCGTAGAATCCGCGATCAGATCCCTTGTCACAAGGGAATACTTCATGCCTTCATGCCCCATGGCGATCCCGTCGCATACGGCGATCGCGGGAAACACCCGCGGAACGCCGCCGGCCATCGCAACACCCATCCTGACAGCTTCCACAATCTTATCGATATTCATATGGCCGGGAACGATTTCATTGTACGAACTGACGATCCCGATCAGCGGCTTCTTCATCTCCTCATTCGTAAAGCCAAGCGCATTGAACAAAGACCTGTGCGGAGCCTGCTGGACTCCTGCCTTTACCTGGTCACTCTTCATCTGACATCTCCTTCTAAAAGTCTGTTTCACTGTTCAGAACCTGGTCTGAACAATCAGGATCTGCGAAATAATAACTTATGATCCTGCCTGTATTTTTCTCCGATTCTACAGGTCAGGGCTCGGTTGCATAGCCGAGGACCGGGCGATGCTTCACACCCTGAACTGCCCGATGCCACCTGATTTTCACCACCTGCGGCATGTCATTCTAGTGTCCCGTCTCATTGACTTTTGCATTAATAACATCATCTTGAATTCATCTGCTGCGTTGGTCTACGCTTCGCTCCGGTCGGCGCTAACCGCGTGCCACTGGCACGCAGCGCCCTCAGTCGCCGTAGCCCGCTACGGCTCCTTCGTCCGCCTTGCATATGAATCCAATCTGATGTTCTTAATATCAAAAGTCATTGAGACGGTACACTAGATTCTCTCGGACAACCTCTCCCATACGGGCTGTTCCGACAAGCGTGGTACCATCTCCCTCCGCCTTCAGATCCTTTGTCCGGTACTGCTTCAGCACACGCATGACCGCACGCTCGATCGCATCCGCAGCCTCTTCCTCATCAAGGGAATAACGCAGCATGCAGGCAGCAGACAGAATCGTCGCCAGCGGGTTTGCCAGATCCTGCCCCGCAATGTCCGGCGCGCTTCCATGGCTTGGCTCATACAGTCCGAAGGTTCCCTCTGCCAGAGATGCGCTTGGCTGCATCCCGATGGAACCTACTACCATGGAAGCCTCATCGGAAAGAATGTCCCCGAACATATTCTCTGTCAGGATCACGTCAAACTGAGAAGGCCTGCGGACCAGCTGCATCGCAGCATTATCGACGTACATATAGTCAAGCTCCACTTCGGGGTAATCCTTTGCCATGGCACTGACCACCTTCCTCCACAGCCTGGAGCTTTCCAACACATTCGCCTTATCCACCAAAGTCAGCCTCTTCTTCCTGAGCATCGCAGCGTCAAAGGCCTTCACTGCAATCCTGCGGATCTCGGATTCGGAATAAGACAGGACATCCGTCGCCACCTCTTCCCCGTTCACCGTCTTTGTACGCTTCTCCCCAAAGTAAAGTCCGCCTGTCAGCTCCCTCAGGATCACGAAATCAATCCCCTCACCGGCGATGTCCGGCCTGAGCGGACAGGCATCCTTCAGATCATCATAGAGTACGGAGAAGCGCAGGTTGGCAAACAGGCCAAGCGCCTTGCGGATCCCAAGAAGGCCCGCCTCCGGCCTTTTGGACGGCTCCAGCTGATACCATGGGCTGGTCTTCGGATCCCCGCCGATGGAACCCATGAGGACAGCATCACAGGACTTCGCCTGGCTGACCGTCTCCTGGGTCAGGGGGATTCCGTACTTCTCGATGGAGCATCCGCCCAGATCCATCGGTACATAGTCCAGGGAAAATCCAAACTTCTCACCTGCCCTGTCCAGCACCCTGACCGCCTCCCGGACGATCTCCGGACCGATTCCGTCACCCTCGATCACACCGACCCTGTAGCTTCTCTTCTCTGTACTCATAAAACACAAAACCTCTCACGAAACACATTACAATCGCATCCTTGCTTCTGCAGGCCATTCCCCAGCCAGCGGAAAGGCCCGCCAACAGCCAGACCTGCTTTCGGAAACCGGCTGCTGTTTATCAATTATCATAAAATATATTTTTTGCTAATTCAACCACAAACGAAATATTTATGCTATAATAGCGGGGCGCTTCCAAAAATCTTAGGAATACAAGGGGGAAAGGTATGGATAACCTGGATTTCCAGATTCTAACCGAACTGAAGGCAAATGCCCGCCAGACAGCGTCTGACATCAGCAAGACCATCCATCTGTCCGTATCCACTGTGATCGAGCGGATCAAGAAGATGGAGAAGTCGGGTGTGATCCAGTCTTATACGGTCATCTGCGACGATATCAAGCTTGGGAATGACATCACGGTTCTGATGGAGATCGGCATGGAACATCCACGCTTTAACGACGAGTTTATTCGCCACATTGATCTCGATCCGAACATCATCGCCTGCTACTACCTGACAGGGGAATTTGATTTCATGCTCAAGATCTGCTGCAGGTCCAGCGACCATCTGGAGCAGATCCACAACCGGATCAAGGATTATCCAGGTGTACGCCTGACCAGGACCCATTATGTGCTCAGGACGGTGAAGAACATCCATTCCTCCGGCTTTGACGCAGACATCGAGACTGCAGACAAAGCCCGCAAGGCATCCTCCCGCTCACGCTGAACGGGCAAGGCTTCAGCAAAGCGCCCGGTTCATATTCAGGTTCAAATTCATGAAAGAAAAGCTGCCGTACTACCCGGCAGCTTTTTAAATGAATCTATCCCGCATCACTTCTTTTCCGGAACAGGAGTCGGCTCCGCGACCCCGTCAGAAGCCTTCTCAACCTCTACGATCGCGCTCTTCCTCATCGGAATACGGCAATTCCTGTTGTTGCCAAATTCAACAATGCAGTCTTCCTCGGACACCTGGATCACGGTTCCGTAAAAGCCGCTGCTTGTCACGACCGTATCTCCAACCTCCATGGAGCTGAGCAGCGCGGCGACGCGCTTCTGTTCTTTTCTCTGCGGGCGGATCGCGATAAAATACATGGCTCCGAAAATGATCACCATATAAACGATCATCATGATCATACCTGTTCCGCCTGCGCCACCTGCTTCTAACAGTACTGGATTCATCTGATATCTCCTCCTGGAATATTATGTTTTCAGCTGAAGCACTATGTGTCATTCTACACAACTTTGCCTATGTGTTCAAGAAAAAAATATGGTAACTGTTCAGAACCTGTTCTGAACAGTTCCAAAAATATTACTCTGAATTGTAAGCCGTTATCCACTCCCTGCGGAACTGCTCATAGCGGTGCTCCTCGATGGCTGACCGGATCTCTTCCATCAGGTGGTTGTAGAAATACAGGTTATGGAGTACAAGGAGCCGCATCCCAAGCATCTCCTTTGCCTTAAACAGGTGGTGGATATATGCCCTGGTGTAGCTTCTGCAGGCAGGACAACCGCATCCTGCTTCGATCGGTTCCTCGTCAAAGGAAAACCTGGCGTTGTTCAGGTTGATCTTCCCGTGGTGGGTGTACGCGTGCCCGTGCCTGCCGTTCCTCGATGGATACACGCAGTCAAAGAAGTCCACTCCCCGGTAGACGCCCTCTACAATGTTGACCGGCGTGCCCACGCCCATCAGATAGACCGGCTTATCCTGGGGCAGGTATGGAACCGTTGAATCCAGGATCCGGTACATCTCCTCATGGGTCTCACCGACTGCCAGGCCGCCCACCGCGTATCCGTCCAGATCAAATTCCGTGATGCGCTTCGCGTGCTCGATCCGGATATCGTCAAAAACCGCGCCCTGATTGATCCCAAACAGCATCTGCTGCGGGTTGATCGTATCCGGCAGACTGTTCAGACGATCCATCTCCTTCCTGCAGCGCGCAAGCCATCTCGTCGTCCGGTCAACCGAGTTCTGGACATAGTCCCTGTCCGCCCTGGAAGACGGGCATTCATCAAAGGCCATCGCAATTGTCGATGCAAGATTGGACTGGATGCGCATGCTTTCCTCAGGCCCCATGAAGATCCTGTGACCGTCAATATGGGATTGGAAGGAGACCCCCTCCTCCCTGATCTTTCTCAAAGAAGCCAGTGAAAAAACCTGGAATCCTCCCGAATCCGTCAGAATGGGCCTGTCCCAGTTCATAAACCGGTGAAGGCCGCCGAGCTTTTTGATCGCCTCATCCCCGGTTCTCACATGCAGATGGTATGTATTGCTCAGCTCCACCTGCGTTCCGATCTCACGAAGGTCATCCGTAGACACCGCCCCCTTGATCGCCGCCACCGTGCCCACATTCATAAATACCGGCGTCTCGATCGTCCCGTGCACTGTCTTCAGCTGCCCGCGCTTCGCCCTTCCGTCCACCGTAATCAGTTTATACTTTCCGTTCATGCTCTTTTTAGCTCCATCTCTCATTATTCCCGGTAACCGCTTCATCGTGATCAACGACCCGGTCTGCCGCTTAAACGCAGTGTAACAGCCACGACGCACATTTGTAAAGCTTCCGGCTATTCGTTTTCCCGGCCAGCAGCACTTCTGTTACAGTGGAATACAGAAGCAAAAGATTGTATACAATCAAACCATGACTGTCGTTTGCTTTCCGCCGGAAGAAAGCGTATACTATCTTCTGCTGTTTTTATATAAGAAAAAACGTAGTAACTGTTCAGGACAGCCCGAAGCACTTGCTGCTGAGGGCGTATGAAAGT
>CAMJIC010000116.1 GCA_946405675.1 uncultured Clostridia bacterium | reverse complement strand
CCGGGGAATGTCCGTTATTTTATGAAGGCGTGTCACACAAATATACAGTTAAAGCGACACTCCTTCACGAATCCCTGGTATAACTGCTATCTGCCTGCAATCTACGAAGCAGCTTCACTGAAGCAGAACTGTCCCCGGTGAAGCCGCTTTTTCACGGTGATGATGTTACACCCCTGATCGTTCATTCTAATATCTTCAGCGGCTTCCACCGCAGATAATCTCCTGACACCAAGTGATATGTCCGCCCTCGGAATTCTCCGTGAATGCTGTCATGAAATCTGCTTTCTCCATGGCAGTGTGCATAAATCACCTGCTCCGCGCCGTACGCTTCAGCCATATCAGTAAATGCGCTGCGCTCCTGCAGGATGCTGGTGGGAGGGTAGTGCAGGAACATGATATACTTCCGGTAACCGTCTGCCTTCGCCAGCTCAAAAGACTTCCGCAGACGCTGGATCTCCCGTTCTACGAGTTTCTTTGCATGAGCCTCAGCGTCCTCCTCCCATCCCATGATCCGGCCGCGGCGGTCCAGATAGAATGGCCCTTCAAACGTAAACCCCTTTGTACCCACAAGCGCATAGTCCTGATATGTCTCATAGCTGTCCTGTAAGAATGACAGATGCGGCTGATACAGGGCATTCAGCTGTCCTGTCTTTTTCGCATCCCAGAACATATCGTGATTGCCTCGTGTCAGGATCTTCCGCCCCGGCAGATCACGGATATATTTCAGGTCGAGCTCGCATTCCTCCAGGTTCTTTCCCCAGCTATGGTCACCCACCAGGACAAGCGTATCCTCCTGCGTCAGCAGCTTTCCGCAGTACTTACGGAATTTCTCTTCATGGTTTTTCCATACACGGTCATGCAGCTGCCCCGGTGCTCTCAGCACGGATTGGTAATGCAGGTGCAGATCTCCGATCGCGTACAGGCTCATCGTTCATCGCCTCCCTATACCGCGCTAAGAATGCTGTCTTTTTCTCTGATTGTGCAGAGTGAAAACCAGGTACATAACCCGCTGGCGCTGATGAACTCCAATCACCAGGGAGCTGTATCTGCATCCTTGATGCGGGTGATCATGTAAAGGAACTCTTCGCGGAACTCATCTCCATTCGTGAGCGTTTTGAGGCGGTCGCGGACTTTTCCATAATCACTGGTTCCGGCGTATTCACTCTCACGAAGGAGCATTCCAACCTGTGCGACACCTGCTGCCCAGGACATGTTATCACTCATTTCCTCAATTTCATTTTCAGAAGTCACTGCAAGCTCCTTGAGCTCACTCGTCTCACCATCCGGTGCCTTGTAACGGATGCTGACGGTAAGGTATTCCCCTGCTGCCGGGGCAGTGTCTGACACCTCAGCTGCCACAGATCCGCTGCCCTCTGTCTCTTCAGCGCCAGCCGCATCCGAGGCAAGGGCCAGGCTGATCCTCTTCTTAACAGTACCCGATGCATCCGGCGCTTCAGATGCTTCCGATTCCTGTGTCCCATCTCCTGCAGATTCTGCCGCAGCGCCTCTCTCATTTTCATCCTGCGTGTACCTGCTCTGGGCAGTCGGAAGTTCCATGTCGCTGTCGGCAGTAATCAGTTCATAGAGAGCCGTGACCTGCTGGCCGGCGCCGACCTCGCCTCCGTCTTTGGTATCGTCTTCAAAGTCTTCCGCGTTCATCAGGCGGTTTTCGTAGCCGACAAGACGGTATCCCTTGATGTATGCCGGGTTAAAGTCTACCTGGATCTTTGCGTCCTTGGCAACGGTATTCAACGTTCCCTTCAGCGCGGCACCCATGACGCGGCGTGCCTCCATATCGCTGTCAATATAGCTGTAATTTCCGTTCCCCTTATCCGCCAGCTCCTCCGCAAGAGCATCATTATAGTTGCCGGTTCCAAATCCAAGGATGGAAAGGAAGATCTGTCCCTCAGCCTTTTCCTGCACAAGGCGCACCAGCTCCGAATCATCCGTCTGCCCCAGGTTGAAATCACCATCGGTCAGAAGGAGAACGCGGTTATTCCCGCCTTCGATGAAGGATTCCTGCGCCAGTTCATACGCAGTCCGGATGCCTGCCTCTCCATAGGTTCCCCCATCCGCAGTCAGAGAATCCAGTACCCGGATGATCTCCTCTTTTCCCTCAGGCGTGCACCTGGTGGGCTCGAGGGCGACCTCGCTGCTTCCTGCATAGGTGACAATGGAAATGGAATCCTTCCCGTCCATCTCCTGAAGCAGATACTTCAGTGCTTCAACCGCGAGCGGCAGTTTGTCCGCATCGTACATGCTGCCAGAGGTATCCACCAGGAAGACCAGGTTCTGCTCCTTGATCTCCTCTTGCGGAATGTCCTTTGCCTGCAGGCCCACGAGCATCAGCTTTGTCTGATCATTCCAGGGGCAGTCCGCAATCTGCGCGGTAATGGAAAAGGTTTCATCGCCTTCAGGCTGGTCATATGCATAGTTGAAATAATTGATCATCTCCTCGATCCGCACCGCATCCTTGGGCATGTAGGAAAGGGTGCCGTCCAGCACATTGCGCCGCAGAAGCGCGTAAGACGCGGTGTCTACATCCATGCCGAAGGTGGACAGCGGATAGAGCCTGACATCGCGGAATCCGGTCTCGCCTACCGTATTGTACTCTTCCGTGTTCCAGGACGGCATGGCCGGCTCCGCATAATAAGCACCGGAGGCTTCTGCAGCTGACATGAGCAAGCCATTGTCCACATAGCCGCCATCCACATCAAGCACGTATTCCTCCTCATATGCATCCTGTTCCCCTGACTTTTCCTTCCGGTCAGTGCCGGTCAGCGTTTCCACCATAGACTGGAGAAGGGACTTCTCGCTGGAGGATTCTGTGGATTCCGTTCCCGGGGACACCTCCGTTTCTGATTCCTTTTCTTCCGTTTCAGATTCTGGCCTGGACTCCGTTTCGGTCTCCGTCTCGGTCTCGGTTTCCGCCTCATCCAGTCCTTCTAAACCTTCTGTTCCTCCTTCAGGAACTATCCCTCCTGCAACATCCATGCCATCTGTTCCATCAGACAAGGTTCCCTGCTGCCCGGTCCCGGAAGCTGTGGCATAAGCGCTTCCAAAACCGATCGCTGTCGCCGCTGCAGCTGCAAATATGGTTATCATTATTTTCCTGTTCATCATAATCGCATTACCTCCTTCTGTCCTTAAGGACGGAGTTCCCGGCAGGAGGGTCACAACGGATCTCTTTTTTGAAAAAAATAAGCAAGTGCCTTGTCTCAATGACTTTTGCATGAGATCATAAAAACCGCCCGAAAACACATTGCGTTGTTTTCGGGCGGAAGACAGGTCAACAAAGCCTCCATGTACCTGTTCAGAACCTGTTCTGAACAGGTACGCATCGGGCGATGCTTTCGCATCCTGAATCGCCCGATGCCACTTCCTTTACGCTTTCATACGCCCTCAGCATCAAGTTGCTTCGGGCTGTCCTGAACAATTACACAGCCATTCCTTTTTGTATCATTGCCGCCGATCATAAAGGGATGCTATCCGGCTGATACCACTGATCCCATCACGCAAAAAGCATTGCACTGCACCTCCAGCTGATCGGCGGATCAGCATCAGCGGATCCTGGCGTGGAACTCCTGAAGACTTGTGATTCCGGGAGCCTCCGCCTTTTTCTCCGAACGAATCCCGGAAGCCGTGGCACGGGCTGCCGCCATCGTAGTGAAATAGGGAATATGGTGTCGGATCGCATTCTTGCGGATATAGGAATCATCCCGGTCTTTCTTCCCCACCGGCGTATTGATGATCAGGTCAACCCTTCCGTTTGTGATCGCATCCATGACGTTGGGGCGTCCTTCATAATTCTTCAGGATTCTCTCCGCTTCGATCCCGGCCTCGGTGATCACCTTCCAGGTTCCCTCCGTCGCCAGGATGTGGAATCCGGATTCTGCGAACATCGACGCGACCTCAACAAGTTCGTCCTTGTCAGCGTCATTCACGCTGATCAGGACATTCCCGCTCAGCGGGATGCTGGTACGTGTCGCTTCCTGGGCAAGGAAAAACGCACGGCCCCAGTGTTCACTCAAACCAAGAACTTCACCTGTGGAGCGCATTTCCGGCCCGAGGAGCGGGTCTACCTCCTGGAACATGTTAAACGGGAAAACAGCTTCCTTCACGCCATAATAGGGAATCTTCTTTTCCTTCAGCTGCGGCACAGGCGACGGCCGGTGCGTCATGGCGGATGTCATGATGTCCGTCGCGATCCGCACCATGTTAATATCGCAGACCTTCGATACAAGCGGCACTGTGCGGGACGCCCTGGGATTTGCCTCAATGACATAGACCGTTCCATCCTCGATCGCATACTGCATGTTCATCAGGCCGACTACGTGCATCTCCTGCGCGATCTTCTTCGTATAGCTCCGGATCGTATCCACCTGTTCCTTCGTCAGATGCCTGGACGGCAGGATGCAGGCGGAGTCACCACTGTGGATCCCTGCAAGCTCGATATGCTCCATGACGGTCGGGACAAATACATTCTCCCCATCGGAAATCGCATCGGCTTCGCATTCGGTCGCGTGATGCAGGAACCGATCGATCAGGATCGGTCTGTCCGGCGTCACGCCGATGGCCGCTTTCATATAATTCTCCATCTGCCTGTCATCATGAACGACCTCCATGCCACGCCCGCCCAGGACAAAGGATGGCCGGACCATGACGGGATAACCGATCTTCGCGGCAATCTCCTTCGCCTCATCGACCGTGACAGCCATGCCCGCTTCCGGCATCGGGATTCCAAGCCTTTCCATCATGGCACGGAACAGATCCCTGTCCTCCGCCATCGCAATGGTCTCCGGCGTCGTACCGAGAATATTCACGCCATTTTTTTTCAGGTCAGCCGCAAGATTCAGCGGTGTCTGGCCGCCGAACTGCGCAATGACGCCCACCGGCTTTTCCTTCTGATAGATGGCAAGAACATCCTCCAGCGTCAGCGGCTCGAAGTACAGCTTGTCCGATGTATCGTAATCTGTCGATACAGTTTCCGGGTTGCAATTGACAATGACGGTGGAGAAGCCCAGCTTGCGCAGCGCGTATGCGGCATGCACGCAGCAATAGTCAAATTCGATTCCCTGGCCGATCCGGTTCGGTCCTCCGCCAAGGATCATAACCTTGGGCTTGTCCTCCATGACCGGATCCTTGTCCGCATCCAGGTTATAGCTGGAATAATAGTAAGCGGAATCCTGCGTCCCGGATACATGGACGCCCTCCCATTTCTCCGTAACACCAAGCGCTTCCCGCTGATTGCGGATCTCCTCTTCGCTGATGCCGGTGATCTCGGAAAGGTAACGGTCAGAGAAGCCATCCTTCTTTGCCTGCGCCAGCATCTCATCCGGGATTGCCGGACGGACTCCCGCCTGCGCCTTGCCGTCCTCCGCCGCAGGGGCACCTGCGGCCGCAGCGACAATCGCCTCTTCCTCTTCGACCAGCTCCTTCATCTGCTCCAGGAACCAGGTCTTGATCCTGGTCAGCTCATGCAGCTTTTCAATGTCCGCCCCCTTGCGGATCGCCTCATACAGGATAAACTGACGCTCACTTGTCGGATAGATCAGCATCGATAAGAGGTCGTCGAGGCTCATTTCATGATAATCCTTGACATGTCCAAGCCCGTAACGGTTCTTTTCAAGGGACCGGACTGCCTTCTGGAGCGCCTCCTTGTAGGTCTTCCCGATGCTCATGACTTCGCCCACCGCACGCATCTGAGTGCCCAGATGGTCGCTGACGCCATGGAATTTCTCAAACGCCCATCTGGCTGCCTTGATGACAATGTAATCGCCGTCCGGGACATATTTGTCCAAAGTTCCATACTTGCCGCAGGGGATCTCGTCCAGTGTCATGCCGCAGGCAAGCATCGCGGAAATGAGCGCGATCGGGAAGCCCGTCGCTTTGGATGCCAGCGCGCTTGAGCGGGAGGTTCGGGGATTGATCTCAATGATGATGATGCGGCCAGTCTTCGGATCGTGGGCAAACTGGCAGTTGCAGCCTCCGATGACCTGAACCTTGTCCACAACCTTCCACGCCTGTTCCTGCAGCCGGTCCTGAACCTCCTGGGAGATCGTAAGCATCGGCGCAGAACAGAGCGAGTCGCCGGTATGGACACCCATGGGATCGATGTTTTCGATGAAGCAGACCGTGACCATCTGTCCCTTCTGGTCGCGCACCACCTCAAGCTCAAGCTCCTCCCAGCCAATGACAGATTCCTCAACCAGGACCTGATGTACCAAAGATGCCTGCAGGCCCCGCTCGCAGACAACCTTCAGTTCATCCACATTGTAGACCAGGCCGCCGCCGGAGCCGCCCATGGTATAGGCAGGACGAAGAACCACCGGATAGCCGATCTCATTTGCGATGGACACTGCCTCATCCACGGAGTAAGCCACCTTTGAGCGGGCCATCTCGATCCCAAGGCTGTCCATCGTCTTCTTGAACTCAATCCGGTCTTCTCCACGCTCGATCGCGTCAAGCTGGACACCGATCACCTTAACGCCATATTTGTCCAGCACGCCTGCTTTCGCAAGCTCGGAACTGAGGTTGAGGCCTGACTGGCCGCCCAGGTTCGGGAGCAGCGCGTCCGGCCTCTCTTTTTCGATAATTTCTGTAAGACGCTCCACATTGAGCGGTTCAATATATGTGACATCCGCCATTTCCGGGTCTGTCATGATCGTCGCAGGATTTGAATTGACAAGGATAATCTTGTATCCAAGCTGGCGAAGTGCCTTGCATGCCTGCGTTCCTGAATAGTCAAATTCACAGGCCTGTCCGATAATGATCGGGCCGGATCCGATGATCAGAATGCTGTGTAGGTCTTCCCGTTTCATGAGCGCCTTCCTTTCTGTACACTTTCTTTTTTTCCGAAACATTTTACACGCTCTGTGCTATACTGTCCATAAAAAGGTTTGTCAGGTTTGCGTACATTTTTTCAGCTGTTAAACGTCACTTCCCACAAAAATGCAAACACCAGAATCCGGAGAGAAAAGATGGAAATTGAAAGAAAATGGATGGTTGCCGGCTGGCCGGGCTCTGATCTGAGCCAGTCTCTCCCGCTCCTGTACACAGAGTACCAGGAGCAGGGTTATATTCACACCGATGCTCCGATCGTGCGGATCCGGCTCGAAGCGCGGATCCGGAATGATTTCGCGGACCAGGTTGTTCAAGCTGAGAAAAGCCATGGTATCAGCCATGGTATCAATGATGCGCCCCTGCTGCTGAGTGACGCGGCACGCGCCCTGGTTCAGGATAAAAATTCATCCTTCATCCTGTGTTTCAAATCCGCCGGCCTGCTCGCGCGTGAGGAGATCGAACTTCCCATAAGCGAGGAAGATTTCAAACGTCTGGCCCGCCTGGCCTCCCACGCGCTGATCCGGAAGATCCGCCGGGTCTACCAGCTGCCGGACGGCCTGAAGCTGGAAGTAAACCTGGTGGATGAAGGCCTTGCGTCTGAATTCATGTACGCAGAGGTTGAGTATGCAGATGAAGCTAAGGCCCGCAGCTGGGATCCTGCATCCGTCGGTCTTGGCAGCTACCTGTCCGATGATGTCACACACAAGAGCGGCCAGAGCATGAGTGCTTTCTGGGCCAGAACCAGGGGAACACAAACTGTATGACATCAGGCGATTCAGAATGCGAAGCATCGCCCGATACGTAACGGTTCAGAACAGGTTGTTACAAGTCACACCCCCACCAGCGTAACTGTCCACTTCCCTGCTGGTCAGGCTA
>CAMJIC010000115.1 GCA_946405675.1 uncultured Clostridia bacterium | reverse complement strand
TGACGAGCCCGATGGATATGCTGCCGGAAGGATTTGAGTATCACAATGGAAATGGGACGCTGTGCCTGATTGGAGAATATGAGGAAGAGAAGGGGATCTTTACGCCTCAGCATGATCAGTCGATCGATTATGGGATTGACTTTTACGCAACGCAGACCATCCTGAGCCCGGACGGGCGGAGGATCATGATCGCCTGGATGCAGAACTGGGATACGACCCCCGGATACCGGCTGGATCCCACAACGTGGTTTGGGCAGATGACGGTCCCGCGCGAGCTGTCGATCCGGGATGGTAGGCTGTACCAGTGGCCCATCAGGGAGATCGAGGAGATCCGCACGAACCGGATCGCTTATGAAAATGTGTATGTCAACGGCGAGATGGAGCTTGAGGGGATCAGGGGACGCTGCGTGGATCTGGAGATCGAGGTGCGCAGTGCGGATCCTTCCCGTCCATACGGAAAGTTCGTGATCAAATTTGCCGCAGGCGGGCGCTATTATACGATGCTGAGCTACCATCCGGAGGACTGCATCATGAAGATCGACAGGAAGTTCTCAGGGTCCCGCCGCGCCATCATCCACCAGCGGAGGGCGATCGTTCCATCCGCGGACGGAGGGGTCAGGATCCGGCTCATTCTCGACAGATACAGCGCGGAGGCCTTCATCAACGGAGGAGCACAGACGATCACGGCAAATCTGTATACGGATATGTCAGCGCAGCAGATCACCTTCTCGGCACAGGGAGCAGTCTCCATGAATATTGTGAAATATGATCTGGCGTAAGGGCATGGAATCCGACAGGATCTGCAGACCATAAAGTGATGTCGGGCGATTCAGGATGCGAAGCATCGGAAATCCTGAGCCATACGGCCGGGCGGGGAAGAAGAGATCTTCTCCGCCCGGCTTTTTGATAAGGACCTGTTCGGAAATAGTAAGGATCTGTTACAGAATAACTTGTACATCTGACTTGTCCAAACGCTCATCTGCTGCGTTGGAAAGCCTCGCCGTAGCCCGCTACGGCTGCGTTTTCCTCCTTGCATATGAACGTTTGTCCTGCGTCATATGTACAAGTTATTTCTGAACAGCTCCTAAATGATTCTGCTTGTCTTTTTCTACGATTCCACAGGTTAAGGTTCGGTTACATCGCCCGCTATGCGCCCTCGCCTTGACCTGTGGAATCGAAAAAAAATCCAGCGCAATATTCATCAGTGATTTCTGAACAGCCCCCAAGGACACAAATTTTACACAATGAAATTAGCACTCGACTCTTTACAGTGCTAACAATTCGTGCTATAAATAGATTTGTTAAGAAGAAAAGGAAGCCTTCAGGTGACAAGTTCTTCTGGTGCAGAAATAGATGGGAGGACTTGTGATACCTTCAGAAAGGAGGGGCCATGAATATACAGAAGTTTACGCAAAAATCGATTGAAGCCATCAATATGCTGGAGAAGACGGCATCGGAATTCGGCAATCAGGAGATCGAGCAGGAGCATCTTCTCTATACACTGATCCATCAGGAGAATTCACTGATCAGCCGCCTGATCGAAAAGATGGGAATTCAGAAGCAGTATTTTGAGAATACCCTGGAGAATGCGATCGCAAAACGCCCGAAGGTATCGGGGGCAGCGCAGCCATACGTGGGGCAGTACCTGAACAAGGCACTGATCCATGCGGAGGATGTTGCAAAGCGGATGGGGGATGAATATGTCTCGGTAGAGCATCTGTTTCTGTCTCTGCTGGATCATCCGTCTCCCTCCATGAAAGGATTCTTCAAGGAATTCGGCATCACGCGTGACCGTTTCCTGCAGGTGCTGTCTACTGTGCGGGGAAACCAGAGGGTGACGACGGACAGCCCGGAGGATACCTATGATTCCCTGAAGAAATACGGGACGGAGCTGGTAAAGAAGGCGAAGCAGCAGGAGCTTGACCCGATCATCGGCAGGGATGAGGAGATCCGGAACGTGATCCGGATCCTGTCCAGTAAGACGAAGAATAACCCGGTCCTGATCGGTGAACCCGGTGTCGGTAAGACTGCCGTCGTGGAAGGACTGGCGCAGAGAATCGCCAAGGGGGATGTCCCGGATGCGCTGAAAGACAAGAAGGTGTTCTCCCTGGACATGGGAGCATTGGTCGCAGGGGCAAAGTACCGGGGCGAGTTTGAGGAACGTCTGAAGGCGGTTTTGCAGGAGGTTTCAAAGAGTGAAGGGGAGATCCTGCTGTTCATCGATGAGCTGCACCTGATTGTAGGCGCTGGAAAGACCGATGGCGCGATGGATGCCGGGAACATGCTGAAGCCTATGCTGGCCCGGGGAGAGCTTCATTGCATCGGCGCGACGACGCTGGATGAATACCGCAAGTATATTGAAAAGGATGCGGCCCTGGCAAGGAGGTTCCAGCCGGTCATGGTGAACGAACCCACCGTTGAGGATACCATTTCCATCCTCAGGGGGCTGAAGGAGCGTTATGAGAACTACCATCATGTAAAGATCGTGGACAATGCGCTTGTAGCGGCGGCTGTTCTGTCCAACCGTTATATTTCAGACCGGTTCC
The DNA here is from genome assembly GCA_946405675.1 of uncultured Clostridia bacterium. Lineage (GTDB taxonomy): Bacteria > Bacillota > Clostridia > Lachnospirales > Lachnospiraceae > Porcincola. The sequence continues at coordinate 5,185 of CAMJIC010000115.1, read as the reverse complement.
TCCCGGACAAGGCCATTGACCTGGTGGACGAGGCCTGCGCGCAGGTCAAGACGGAGCTGGATTCCATGCCTGCGGAGCTGGATGAGCTGAACCGGAAGATCATGCAGATGCAGATTGAGGAGACCGCGCTGAAGAAAGAGACAGATCCCGCTTCCATGGAAAGGCTGGATACGCTGCAGAAAGAGCTGGCAGACCTGAAGGAAGCGTTTTCTTCCAGGAAGGCGCAGTGGGACAATGAGAAGCATGCAGTGGACAATCTCAGTGCCCTCCGTGAACAGATCGAGGACGTGAATCGTCAGATCGAGGCTGCGAAGCAGAAAAGTGACCTGAATGAGGCCGCAAGGCTCCAGTACGGGGAGCTGCCCAGGCTTCAGACACAGCTGGCGGGAGAGGAAGCGGCGCTCAAGGAGAAGGATCTGTCGCTGGTGCATGAATCGGTAGGAGAAGACGAGATCGCCCGTGTGGTGAGCCGCTGGACAGGAATCCCGGTTGCAAAGCTGAACGAGGGGGAGCGCCAGAAGATCCTGGCGCTGGGCGAAAAGCTGCATGAACGTGTCGTCGGACAGGATGAAGCGGTGGAGATGACCGTGGAAGCGATCCTTCGTTCCAAGGCAGGAATCAAAGACCCGTCGCGCCCCATCGGTTCCTTCCTGTTCCTCGGACCCACCGGCGTCGGCAAGACAGAACTGGCTAAGGCACTGGCACAGAATCTGTTTGATGATGAGAACAATATGGTTCGAATCGATATGAGTGAATATATGGAGAAATTCTCCGTATCCCGTCTCATCGGGGCACCTCCCGGATATGTGGGCTATGATGAGGGGGGACAGCTGACCGAAGCAGTTCGCCGCAAGCCGTATTCGGTGGTTTTGTTTGATGAGATCGAGAAGGCTCATCCGGATGTATTCAATATCCTGCTGCAGGTGCTGGATGATGGACGGATTACGGACTCTCAGGGGAGAACGGTTGACTTTAAGAATACGATCCTGATCATGACCTCCAATATCGGTTCTCAGTACCTTCTGGAGGGGATCAGGGAGGATGGTTCCATCAGCCCGGAGGCCGAAAAGGCTGTGGAGGCATCTTTGATGGCGCATTTCCGCCCGGAATTCCTGAACCGCCTGGATGAGAAAATCCTGTTCCATCCGCTGACAAAGGAGAACATCGGGAACATTGTGGATCTGCTGATCGCGGAAGTGAACAGACGTCTGTCGGAGCGTCAGATCCGGATTGAACTGACGGATGCGGCAAAGGAATCGGTCGCAGAGGGCGGATATGATCCCAACTTCGGTGCCCGTCCGCTGCGCCGCTATATCCAGAAGCATGTTGAGACACTGGCGGCCCGCATGATCCTTTCCGGGGATGTGATGCAGGGCAGCACGATCCGCATCGACTGCGTAGACGGAGAGCTTCGCGCGACAGTGGAATAAGCACACCGGATTGGAATTAACATACCGGATTGATCCAGATCAATTGCTTGCAGAACTGAAGTGAGACCCCGGGGACGGAAGGGCTTTCCGTCTCCGGGGTTTTGCAGATATTTCACAGCGGAAGAAGCGGGGATTCATGTTATTGTGTTTTTGATTTGACGTATGTCTCCGGTCTATGCACAATGGATGTACAAGTCACGCCCACAGGCTGGTCCGCTGGCAGTGGTATGACTTGCTGCCAATGGCTGTCCCGCTGGCTCGATTCTTATGGTATGATTGGTGTGAAGCGTTACTCCGGTTTATGGCTTCATGAGTGCCCTCACGCTTTGGCAGCTTGCCGACCGGGGGTGTGGGAACAGCAAGACAGCGAAACGATGCGATCATCATTGGAAGCGGAAAAACGGTTTTTTAAGGGCAGTTGTTCGGAAGAGGCCTGAATCGTTACCCTTACGGCACAGAGGAGAGGAATGAGGGAGGGAGGAGAACATGGTACACCGGATCAGAGGAGGGAAGCTGGCAATAGCCTGGATTCTCTTGATCAGTTTGCTTGGAATGTCGGGTGGACAGAGACTGGTCATGGCAGATGGGGATACGGATCAGGGGAAGGCAAGGCAATCCTCCGCGAGAGAATATACCCTGAATGATTTTTACTTTGATACGGTCATATCGATCCGGTTCTATGCCGGAGAAAACGGGGAGGATCTGATCGATGGATGCCGGTCGATCTGTGATGAGATCCAGAATACCTTCAGCAGGACGGATGAGAACAGCGAGCTGTATGCGGTCAACCATAGAGAGAAGGAGGAGGTGGAGGTCTCTGTGCCTCTGGCATTCCTGGTGCAGACCGGCCTTGACTATTATGACCTGAGCGGCGGGAAGTTTGACATCACCATTGCTCCCTTGTCAGATCTTTGGGACTTCAAAAGCGGGGATGCCATCGTCCCTGAGGAAGCCGCGATTCAGAGCGCATTGAGGAAGGTAGATGCTTCGGCGGTTCACGTCAGATGGGATTCCGGCAGCGGAAAGGATCAGGCGGAAGAAGAAGCGGGAGACATGCCGGAGACGGAAGCAGGCGCGGAAGATATGTCTGAGTCGGAAACTGGCGCGGAAGATGTGACTGAGACGGAAGTGGGTACGGAAGATATGCCCGAGACGGGAAAGGATGCAGAAGATATGCCTGAGATGGAGCGGGCAGATACACCTGAGATGGAAACAGAGCCAGAAATAAAACCGGATCCTGAACCGGAAGCGTATCCCGGGGAGGAAGGGAAGGCTGTGCTGTACTTTGACAACCCGGACACGATGATCGATCTGGGAGCGCTTGTGAAGGGATATGCGGCAGACAGGCTGTCAGCATATCTGAAGAAGGAAGGAGTGACATCCGGCCTCATCAACCTGGGCGGAAATGTGCTTGCGATCGGCCCGAAACCGGATGGGAGCGCGTGGAAGATCGGCATACAGAAACCATTTGATACCGGAATCGTAGATACTGTGGAGGTCGCAGACCAATCTGTTGTGTCCTCCGGAGTGTATGAACGGTGTTTTGAAAAAGACGGGAAGCTGTATCACCATATCCTGGATCCGACTACCGGGTATCCGGCGGAAACCGGGCTTTGGGGCGTATCGATCATCAGCGATTCTTCCCTGACCGGAGATGCTCTCAGCACCACATGCCTGTTGCTGGGGATAGATGAAGCCTCCGAACTGATTCGTCCGATGGACGGCGTCAGGGCGATCTTTGTGGATGACAGGCTGCATGTATCCGGATGAATGCATCAAGCCCGTAGGAACGTACCGGCCAAAGGAGGATTCCTTATTATCCTTTCTGAAAAGAAAAACGACACAGGTCTGTCTCTGTATCGGATGGAGACAGACCTGTGTCGTTTTTGCAGATGTCAGATGCCGGCTGTCTTAACGATGCAACCGAATTTCGCGCCCTTTCCGCGGTTCATCGGCGCAGGAGGAATACGTCCTCAGATATCCTCGATCTTGATCAGATTGGTGTTGCCGGATTTTCCGGTCACAACGCCGCCTGTGATGACGATCTTGTTTCCTTTCTGAAGATGCAGCGCGTCAATGGTAATCTTCCTGGCAGCGTAGAACAGCACATCCGTGGAGGGATAGTATTCACACAGCTGCGGCAGGACGCCCCAGGAAAGGGAAAGCTTGTGCCATGTCTTTTCGTCAGTCGTCAGGCCGATGATGTCAACCGGACCGCGGAAACGGGAGACCATGCGGGCAGTCAGGCCGGAGATCGTACAGGCAACGATCGCGCTGGCCTGGATGTCGATCGCCATCTGACAGGTTGCATGGGAGACGGCGTCAACCTCATTCTGAATGAGGAACTTCGAATCATGGAACCGGTCGACATATTGGATGTTACGTTCCGTCGTTTCGGCGATCCTGGCCATGGTCTTGACCGCTTCGATCGGATATTTTCCTGCAGCGGTCTCTCCCGACAGCATGACAGCACTGGTGCCGTCATAGACTGCGTTTGCCACATCGGAAGCCTCGGCACGTGTGGGACGTGGATTATTGATCATGGATTCCAGCATCTCTGTCGCGGTAATGACTCTCTTGCCGAGCATGCGGCATTTTGTGATCAGGTTTTTCTGGATGGCAGGAAGCTTCTCAAAGGAGATCTCAACGCCCATGTCACCGCGGGCGACCATGATCCCGTCGCATTCTTTGCAGATTTCCTCGATATTGTCGCAGCCTGACTGATTCTCGATCTTGGCGATCAGCTCGATCCCCTCTCCGCCATGCTGGTTCAGGAATTCATGGACATCGATCAGATCCTGCCTGACAGAGACAAAGGAGCAGGCAATGAAATCTATGTCATTCTGAATGCCGAACAGGATATCAGATTTGTCCTGCTTGGACAGATAGGTCTGTTTGATGACCTTTCCCGGGAAACTCATGCTCTTGCGGTTGGAGAGAACTCCGCCGCATTCCACGGTTGTGTGGATATCGTGTCCGGATACCTCTGTGACACGAAAGACCAGCAGGCCGTTGTTCAGGAGGATGGTATCACCCGGCTTCATGTCCTGGTGAAGCTTGGAGAAGCTGACGCTGACCTTTTCCTGCGTGCCTTCTACATTATCCGTCGTAAAGATGAAATGATCCCCTTCTTTTAATTCGATGCTGCCATTCTCAAAAGTCCCGATCCTGTACTCCGGCCCCTTTGTATCGAGCATGATTGCTATGGGGAGATTCAGATCTTTCCGGACCTTACGGATGAGTTCAATGCGCCTGAGATGCTCTGCGTGTGTTCCATGGGAGAAATTCAGCCTTGCAACATTCATGCCTGCAAGGCAAAGCGCACGCATCATCTCCTCGGAATCCGTTGACGGACCGATCGTACATACAATTTTCGTTTTTCTCATAATAAACCTGTCCTCCGTTCAGGCAGCAACGACATGCGCCTGTGTATTGTTTGATTGGAAGCTGGATCCTCCGCCAGGGAGGAAATGGCAACAACCTGAATGTCAGTATACCACAAGCAGTGAGTTTAATGAACCTTTATGGCCATTTGCCGGCTGATGTGAAATCAGAAAAGGAATGACATTGGGGGACTTGTAACGGGATTTGTAACACTTGTAACGGTGATGCTTCAGCGCGACCGATACTTGACTTGAAATTTGATTTTGAGTATTATGATATTGCATATCTGGGAATCTATTTCAGCTCGTTCGAGCACATTTTCCCGTATGAATCAATTCTATAGTAGATACCGGGAGATCCCCAGATAGATG